>CAYPUH010000092.1:0-14350 GCA_964413725.1 uncultured Cytophagia bacterium | reverse complement strand
TTTTTCTTGGTGCTCTCTGTGCCTTTGTGCGAGATTGTTTTTTTTATCTTTTTTTGCGTTCTTTGCGTTCTTTGCGCCTTTGCGTGAGGCTTTGTTCTTGCGCCTTTGCGTGAGGCTTTGTTCTTGCGCCTTTGCGTGAGGCTTTTCTTTTCTACTCCCCGAATCGAATAAAGAGAAACTCCCGGACGAGCCCTCTCTACATCATCCGGGAGTTTCTTTTCAATACTGTTTGTGTAAATCAATGCAGCAACGTCATTGGAAGCAGAGACACCGTATCCTTTGCATACAGCACGGCCCAGTAGACACCGGCGCCGACGGGGGTACCATTGCGATTGCAGCCATCCCAGTCCACATGCACCAGACCCGGCTGTGCAGGAGATAACCACCATTCCCGTACACACTGTCCTCTGGCATTCAAAATCTTCAGGGTAACCGGCTCCGGTGCTGCCACGGTAAAGTCGATGCGTGTGGACGGATTAAACGGATTGGGATAGTTGGCCACCAGTTCAAACCTGTCCGGCAGACCTGACCGGTCGGATTCTACCGAGACGTTGATATCCTTGAGCATCAGCACCACATCCGTGACCTGGTTTTCGATGTGGATGGTCTCTGCCCGTGTGCTGTCATAGACACCGGGATAAAAGAGCGGATGATAGAGCTGATTCCATCCACCGGTGGCGTGGTCCCAGATCTGCCCGGTGAGTTTGAGATAAAAGTCCCCGGCTTCCGGAGCGCGAATGGCAAAGCGGCCCTCTTGTTGAGACCACTCTTCTGAGCTCATGACCCACTCGGGTGAATAGAGCCGAACCCGGGCATCCGGCACGCCCGTTCCGCTGTCGAGACGGATCAGCCGACCCATCAGCACATCGGCTTTTTGCAATCGCAGGGTCACGTGTCGGGATTCATCGGCAGTGAGGGTTACCTCACAGAACGCATCCCGATAGAGCGGCATCTCACCATTATCGCGCCACACCCGTCCCGGACACCACACGTGGTAGGTTCCGGGATTGAGACCGACAAAGACAAAGCCGCCGTCTTTGTCACTGTTTTGTTGTCCGAGAAAGTGATCGGATGTCACATCTTGGAGCTCTACCTTTGCACCGGCCAGGGTCTCGCCGGAGGCATCGTCATACACCGTGCCGGAAATGGACAAGCCCGTGTTCAGTGTCAGGTCGATGCCGGTGACGATAGAGTCGGCGAGCTCGATCCGGGTGGCCTCCTGCAGGGTCTCGGCATCCTCATAATACTCGGCTCCGTATTGACCTTTTGGTCCCGCTTCGGTTTCCACCTCACCGGTGGCGTGGACCACATACTCGCCCGGAACCAGCCAGAGCGAATAGTCACCCTGTGAATCGGACAGGGTCCGTTGTCGTTCCTCATCCTGCGGGGTCAGCGCCCTCACATGCGCCCGGGCAATGGGTTGACCGGTGGCTGCGTCGGTGATCCGTCCCTGAATCGCCAAAAACGGGACAAGTGCAAAATCGATGCCGCCAAACGGGTCTGTGGTCACCGTCAGGATATGGGCCTCTTGCAGGGTTTCCGCGTCGTCATAGTATTGCTGCTGATATCGGGGTTCCGGTCCCTCCGGGGTTTCCACCCAGCCGACGGTATGGATCACAACCTCTCCAGCCGGAACCCGTAAACAATAGTGCCCCCTGGAATCGGTCTGGGTTGCTGTTATCTCCACATCTTGTGGCGTCAACGCTCGCATATGGACCCGGGCGACGGGTTGACCGGAGAGTCTGTCGGTCACCGTTCCCTCGACGGCGATGAGTGGCTGCAGTTGAAAGTCGATCCCGGTGAGTGGCGTGTCCTGAACCGTCAATACCGTGGCATCTTCTCTCGAGGTGACATTGTCATAATATTCCATCGCATAGCGTGGCTGCGGGCCGTTTCCGGTCTCGACCCAGCCCGTAGCACAGACGACATATTCTCCGGGCCCGGGAAGCTCGAGGCGATAGGATCCGTCAGCCTGAACCCAACAATCCTTAATAAATTCATGTTGTGCTGTTAACAGTTGTACAAGCATCTCTGTAATCGGTTGTCCCTCTGTGTCGGTCACCGTGCCGCTGATGGTCAGCGCTTCCATCAGTGTCCAGTCGATGTCGAGGATATCCTCCTGACCCAGTTCGAGAACAGCATATTCTGACGAATCACTCTGACCGTAAAACTGGTACGGATACACATTCCGGGGTTCCTCTCCCACCCAGGTGTAGCCAGTGGTGAACAGTCGATACGCATCCGGCATCAGAGCCTGAAAACAAAAGGCACCGGTGCTGTCGCTGCGTTCGTGAATCACCCTCTCTTCGGTGTTGCTCTGAAGCTCGATACCCAGGCCGACCACCGGGCTGCCATCGGGATCATAAACCTGTCCGCAGATCGACCAGCCGGTTGCCAGGTCGAAATCGATATCCTCCCGATCCCCCTCACTCATGTCTATCGGGGAGGCTGTCTCGCGGGACCAGACATTGTCATACCAGGTCTGCAAATAGCGTTGTTCCTGTCCTCCTACGATATGGACCAATCCCGTGGCCACCAGATAATAGGATGTCGGATCCAATCCCCGGATTTTATAGCGACCATCAAAGCCGGTGCGATAGCTTTCAATATACTGCCAGTCTAAAGAGTAAAGCTCGAGATAGGTATCGGTTATCGGATCGCCGGTCTCGGCATCGCGGACGATGCCGGACAGAATGCGCCCCTCAGACAGGGTGAAATCGATACCCGAGACATCGCCCTGCACCTCGATGGGAGTTGCCTCGTCGCGACTGTCCGCTTCCAGATAGTATTCCACCGGATATCGCTGATTACACCCCTCATTGCCGATACACGCGAACCCATCGGCCATGGCGTAATAGGTGCCCGCGCGCAATCCGCCGTACACCCACTGACCCTGATTGTTGGTGGTGATATATCCCAATCGTTCCCAGGTGTCGGTGTACAGCTCCACACCCGTTTCCCCGACTGGCTGGCCATCCCCCTCTTTGGTGATGCGTCCGGACATTTCAAATCCGGTTTCCAGGTAGAGATTGATGCCCTCGACGCTGCCATTCACCTCGATGGGTGTGGCCTCCTCCCGGGTCGCGGCGTCGGGATAATAGACCGATTTGTAGAGCATGCTATCTATGGCAGTGATCTCATGCGGGACAACCATGCCGGTGGCCCGAACCCAATACCGGCCCGGATTCAATCCACTGAACTTGTAGGCGCCGAACATGTTTGTGGACAACACGGCATGCTGCGAGCCGTCTTCACCGATGAGCTCCAGGACAGCGCCCCAAATTTTTTCATTGTTGTCTTTGCGAAACACCGTGCCCTTGAGACTGCATCCGGATCGCACAGAAAAATCAATGCCGGACTCTATCCCCACATCCAGATCGATGATCTCGGCCTCTTCGATTCGATCGGCCTGGTCATAGTATTGAGCCAGATACGGTTTTTGCATCGATTCCCACCGTGCACCCTCCGTTCCGATGATATAGCGCCCGGGCACCAGTCCACCCAGAAGAAAGGTGCCATCCGACTGCGTACGGGTCCGGCGTCCGGTGTTGTATCCATTCGGGGTGAAGGCCCGGATCTCCAGACTCACCACCGGTGCTCCGTCGCTCTGACGCACCGCGCGTCCGGAGACCAGAACACCATCCAGAACCAGATCGATGTCGGTATGCACCGAATCGAGACGCATGGCCGTGGCCTGCTCCAGGGTTTCGGCCCGAGGATAATAGACCTCGTCATAGCCGGGGGACATTTCGTAGGGAAACAGCTCAAGCTCACCCGGGGAATGGACATAGTAGCGCTTTCCCTCCTCCATGCCGGCGATATAGAATTCACCGTTCTCATCCGTAGCCGCCTTGCGATTGACAATCCAATGGCCGGCAGAGTCCAGCACAAATACCCACAGCTTGGGGATGGGCTGTCCATCCCAGGATCGGGTGGCCCGCCCCCACACCCCGGCTCCCCGTTCCAGGACAAAATCGATACCCGTCACCTCCTCTTCCCCCACGATCACCGGCGTTGCCGATTGCATCGTTGATTTTTGATCATAAAATTGACTTTTGAACAGAGCCGTACCCGGCAACTCGGAATCCTCGGCGATACCGTTACACGACAGCTTGTAAATTCCCTCTTCCAGATTCCGGCATTGATAGTGACCGTTGGGATCTGAATAGACGATCGTGACAAATTGCCCCCCTGCATTGGTAACCCCGATCATAGCTTTCCGCACCGGAGCGCCATCGGATGCACGCGTCACCGTTCCCTTGATGACCCCGTTGCCGTTCAGGGGCACGGGTTCGGGATGAGTGGAGAGCATCTGAAAGGTATGATGTGAATTCTCGATTGGATCGGCAAAACAGGCAGGTATCGCTGAACCGAGGATCATCGATAGCAGGGTGAGGACGAACAAACCTTTCATACCGGTTCCCCCATAAAGTATTGGGCATATCATGAATGAGTTAAACAGAAACCAAATCATGCGAACGAAACGGTTGTACAATACAGTCTGAAAACGTGAGGCAAGAAAATGATCGTTCGGATATGTGTCCCGTCATACATAAATTTTAAAAAGAGTTAGGGAAATGTGCAAGTGTTTTTATTTTACCGTCGATCCCTATTTTCGTAATTTATCTGAATGAAAGCCCCCCATAGGATTGTTATAATAATTTCATGGAGGGGATAGAATCAAAACAGCATGGGATACAACCCCGCACCCCCAACGAATCATAAACGGGAGGAACATATGCAAGTCTTGCTGGTGGGTTTGATCATACTGGTGGTCACTGCCGGCGTCATCATCCTGGTCCGCAGACAGTGGCTGTGGAAGGAGGTCTAACCCTCACCCGCTCAAAATGCACGGGAAGCGGTCCGTGTGTATACCCTGCTGAGGCATAATAGAGTACGCTGCCGGCTTCTGAATGCCCCCCCTGAAAACGCGGACACTCTGAATAAGACACAATCCCGGGCGCGGGTGCTGGCCCGCAGGCAGGATGAGGAACGAGCCAGAAGGCTTGTCAAACAGGCCGTGCACAAATCCGAGATCGAGCCGTCAGCTGATAGATGATCTGTTCATCACCGACCTGTTTTCATCACCCTCCCGTGCAATCAAAAGGGTAATAAAATCCGGCTGGACACCAACTGGCCCATCCTGAACACAAAGACATCCGGACCCACAGCCAGCAGGATAATCGAAAAGATCTTCTTGTCAGGCAGGCGACAGTTCAAGACTGATGGACGATGGCATTCGGGTTTGGTTATTCAAAGGTTGCAGATAATAGAGACACGAGAGTTATTCCTTGATGTGGGACAGATGTACCCTTGATTAAAATCTTTATTGGATATTGGGCTGGATAATGATGGGAATATAAAAAAGTGAAAAGCACCACGAGCCGTACGGCAAACATACTGAATACTGAAAAGACAAAGAGCAGTCTTTTAAACATAATCCAGCATCTGTACAAACTAAAGGACCCGGCCACCCCTCGTACGGTTCTGAGACAGGAAAACCATCTGCTCTATTCGATTCTCAACAGTCTGGCAGAGGGTGTCGTGGTGGCGGACAAGACAGGGCGCTTTTTGTTTTTCAACGCCGCCGCCAAAACGATTTTGGGTATCGGGCTGGTCGATGTGGATAGCGATGAATGGACCGCCCTGTATGGATGTTATTATCCCGACAAAACCACCCCCTACCCTTCCCACCAATTACCACTCTCGCGCGCGATCCTGGGAGAAGAGGTCAAGGATGAATGCGTCTATATTCTCAATGAAAAACGACCGGAAGGGGTCCATATCACCATATCGGCCAGTCCCCTCAGGGACAGTAAAGGGACCATTTGGGGCGGTACGGTCATGTTTCGGGATATCGACAAACGAATTCAGGCGGAGCAAGCTCATCGACAAAGTGAAGAACGACTGCGGGCTCAATTCAAAGGAATTCCCGTGCCCACCTTTGTATGGCAGCGCAGGGATAAAGACTTTATACTCATCGACTATAATCGCGCAGCTCGGATATTCAGCCGGGGCACCATCGGAAAATACAAAGGAATCGCTCTAAAGGATCTGTACGGGTATTCCTCCAACATTCTGAACGATTTCAACCTGGGTCTTGGGAGCCGAAAAAAAATCACGCGCGAATTGACCTTCCAATTCAGCAAAGATCAAACTCCTCGTGAACTTGTCATCACATATGTGTTTATTCCCCCTGAACTGGTTTTGGTTCACATTGAAGACATCACAGAGGCCAAAAAGAACCTGTCCGGTCTGAAAATGCTTTCCAATGCTGTAGAACAGACCGCAGACAGTGTGCTCATCACCGATATCAAGGGACGCATTGAATATGTCAATACGGCCTTTGAAGCGACCACCGGCTTCAGTCCGGATGAGGTACTGGGACGTACGCCCGGTATTTTAAAATCCGGGTTTCATGATGCCGAATTTTACGATAAAATGTGGCAGTCCATTCTCAGGGGTAAACCGTTCAAGGGAACGATTGTCAATCGTAAAAAGTCGGGTACCCTGTACTGGTCCGAACAAACCATCACACCCATGACCGACAACGACGGAAACATCACCCATTTTGTATCCGTACTCAAGGACATCACCAAACTTCGCGAAAATCAGGAACAGGAATTCCAGCTTCGTATCGCCCGTGAAGTACAGCAACGTCTGTACAAGGTAGACTATGACGTCCCGGGTTTGGATCTACACGGATCCTCCATCTCGGCCATCGAAACCAGCGGAGATTATTTTGATATCCTCAGATTTCCCGATGGAACCGTGGGTCTTGTGATCGGCGATGTGAGCGGACATGGGCTGGGTCCCGCCCTGATCATGGCCGAGACCAGAGCCTATCTCCATGCTCTTGCCACTCATGAGGATGATCCGGGAACACTATTGAATGGATTGAATCGAGAGCTTGCCATCGATCTGGATGATGAGCGGTTTGTCACCTTACTTTTGGCCAAAATCGATACACAGCGTCTTCAGTTGACGTATGCCAGTGCCGGTCATCTCCCCTTGTTGATTCTGGATTCAGATGGAAACCTGGAACAAAAACTGGAGAGCACATCGATTCCCCTGGGTATCCTGAACGATGCGTCCTATGACACCAGCAGGCCTGTACCCCTGTCGCAAGGGAAATACCTCGTCTTGCTCACAGACGGGATTATAGAAGCGCAGAATCCAGCGGGAGAGTTGTTCGGGATTGAAAGAGCCGTTGACACGATTCAAAAACATCGCGACAAACCCTCCGCTCGGATCATAGCTGAAATGTATCACAGTGTCAAGTCAATTTCACAATCCGAAATTCAGGAAGATGACATTACGGCGCTCATCTGCCGAATTTCATAACTCTGGCTGTATAAAAGCTGATGTCCACCTCCTGTCGGTGGTGGGATATGTCTGTTCACTGTCATATCCGCCGGTGTAACCGCAAATCCCTGCAGGACATCGAAGGTGAAAAAGTGCCCAAACCGGGCCGGTGCAGGAAAATCAAAGTGGACTCGAGTCATGAGGCTTTGTGCATGTATTTACCCTATTCCAGCGACCGAAGCTTGCGGAGGGCCATCTCG
Source organism: uncultured Cytophagia bacterium (assembly GCA_964413725.1). Taxonomy (GTDB): domain Bacteria; phylum Zhuqueibacterota; class Zhuqueibacteria; order Residuimicrobiales; family Oceaniaggregativiventaceae; genus CAYPUH01. The sequence goes on along the minus strand of CAYPUH010000092.1, from coordinate 6,785 downwards.
GCTTTACTGATCTTCGGGGGTTGGTAGGCGAGGAATCTGTCCAACAAAACATGGGGTGATTTTTCCAAGAGTATCATTTCACGGTGTTCAGGTTCCACAAAGTGTTGAGCCACCGCGTGATCCAGGAATCCGGCCAGTGAATCATAATATCCATCCACATTTAAAAGACCCACCGGCTTTCGATGAAGTCCCAACTGTGCCCAGGTCAGAACCTCGAACAATTCATCGATGGTGCCGAATCCACCCGGAAGGGCAACAAACGCATCTGACAATTCGATCATCAACGCCTTGCGCTCGGCCATCGACTCGACAACTCGCAAATCGGTCAGGGTGGTTTCCGCCACTTCCAGTTCCACAAGCTGTTTTGGAATCACGCCGATCACCTCACCACCGGCTTCCACGAGCACACGGGCCAGTTGACCCATCATTCCCACCCGTGCCCCTCCATAAACCAGGGTCAATTCACGGCGAGCCAAATAGGTACCCAACTCTCTGGCAGCTTCTATATAAGAAGAACGGGATCCCGGACTGGAACCGCAAAACACACAGACTGTTTTCATTCTCTGATCCTTTTCCGGTATGGATCCAGATTTTAACAGTTGATTTTTCATCTACCCCGGCAACAGGGGAACGAAGATTGCCGGCATTCCATTCCATCTGTCCGTATTTGAACGCGTCGCGGACTCCCCCCTGCACTGAACCGGCACAACAAGCGTGAGCGCGCTGATTCTTTGATCACGTTTCGTCTCTACACTCTCTGAGACGAATTGCAACAGTCCCATTTTACCGCCATGTCTCTGTGCGAGCGAACCGTTGCGGATGCGATCTATCACCGTCCACATGCAAACGGATTATCAGGCGTCAGGTGGAAAGATACGCAGGAATGCCCATATGTAATCGTTGCAAATCCTTGAATATCCGTGCAGGCCGGGACCCTGAATCCGACCAGAGGATGTGATAGTTGAACCGATAAAACCCACCCAGGTCAATATTGGCATTGGTTTCCCAGACGTTACTCATCACCCACGCCAATGATTGAAGAGTGCGATTTGCCAGTTCCGGCATTCCGGCCAACAATCGGGGTGCGGCCGCGAGTGATCCCACCTGAAGCATCGGGGTATCCGGCATCCCCACAGCAACGGCATATCCGTCATGGATGCGGACAAACCCGTCGTTGCAGGCATAATAATCACATCCTGTCCCGGGAATCTGGTCAAGCCAGGGACGGGCACCCTCTGGCATGGCATCCAGGAAAAAATCTGCCTCGAGGCCGGGAGAGAATGGCAATGCGATGAACAGGTTCTCCGGGTCTCGCGTACTGGTTTTATGCAGGTTCACGGTCATATCCACCCGGGGGTGGTCATGATACGCGGTAAGATCCAACGTGTATTCACGACACCCCTTTACCGAATAATTGAGCCGCACGGTTGTAAACAGGTGACCCGCGGCTTTCATGTCTACTCCATTCAATCGGCCATAGTCCCGCTGCACCCCGATTCCTTTGCGATTGCGGCCCAGAGACGATCTATCCGCACCGGGAGTGATTTCATAAACCGGCGTACCCGGACCGATCGATGACGCTGTGTCCAGCAGGGATCGGTTGTTTTTTCGATCCACCCATGAACGAATCCCTCCTTCATCCCACTCGATACGAACCTGGCGGGTCTGCAGAAAAAACTCGCCACAGGCTGTATCGGACATTGTGAATATATCGGAAGATGTATCCACGGGTTGAGTCGAACGGATGCGGAAATCGATCGAGGGGGTTTCCCGACAAAAGTCAACAGACAGCGTCCGATATTCCCGCGGCGCCAGATTCACGGGAAAATAATAAATCTCACCTCTCAAACCCGGTGCCGACTGAACCGAAACATTTTTGTTCGATTCCGTGTCCGTCAGTACGAGAGAGAGGTTGGTAGGCAAAAGCGCGGCATCCCACTCTACAGAGGCAATTCCCTCGAACCGGCAGTCAAACGGATTGAAAACCGTGATCGACGCCGGGCGATTCGCAGAATATCGCCACCCTCCCTGTTCAAGGGCAAGTTGATCCTCCAGCTGTTCGGCTGTTTGCATCGCAGACACCGCCAGCGCCTCTTTTTGAATGATACTGGCTCGTACCAGGGGATCGCAGGGTTGTGTGGACGTGGCCGAATGACCAAAGGTATGTTCGGCGTAGCGCACGAGATGATCGTCCAACTGTTCAGACAGCTCCGGGTGGTTTCGAGACGCATCCCACAATCGGACCCGTTCTCCCCGTCGCAACGTCTGGCGAAAGAGGCTCAAAGAAACCGGTGTTCCCAGCGAGAAATCATTCCACCAATCCGGCCACAACCCGGAGTAGACCGGCAGAGAAACAGTTATCGCGTTCATTCGTGCAAAAAGTGTGTCCGGAGATGCCATCTGGATGGTGACGGTATCACCGTGTGCGTCATTCCACCAGTCAATCTCTTTCAGGACGTCAGCGTTGGGAGGGCCATTGTCGGTGGCCAGTCCCGAGATGACGATGGGTACAAAGTCAAAGGGATACTCCTGTTCCTCCAGGGCCTGCAACAGTGCCGGAATGCGGCGTTCGGCCAGATCACGGTGCGTTTCACCCGCATGAAAAGAGTCCCTTATGGTATAGGACGGGATGACAGCATCCGGCATCAACCCCAATTCATTCCCCAGATGATAATGAAACCCGCTCCAGACCCTCAGACGATGATTCTCTCCGAGATCCCAATCAAAGGCGCGGGGCACATACGACAGAGGAAACATTCCATGGTGTGTGTGAACACATGTGAACAGATTGTCGACACCGTTCTCGCTCAGAGCCCGGGCATACGCCCAGGACAGTCCGTTGATATCCGCAGTCATGGCCGTTGCGATGGAAAGGGCATGCTCCTGCGCGAAACGACTCACCCGCTCCGCCACCCGTCGCAGGAGGCCTGGAGTCGCCAATTCGGTAAAATTCAAATAATTCGCCGACAGCCCCATTTGACCGTTTCGTACCGCCTCTAAAAATGTTTCCCTTTGGCTAGGTGAGGCAAGTTGCCAAAACGCCTCGACGATCTGAAACGTCTCACAGGTCCAGATGAAACGTGGATTCTGCTGCACCTGATCCACAGCCTGATGGAGATAATCAACCTGGCGCTGAATGATCCGGTGGGGTAAATCCGTATAGCCCAGATCGGTATGGGAAGAGTGGATTAACAGAATAGAGTTGATCATAATGGCAGGGCATCCTTATAAAAACACCTCCGGCATACCAGAGGTGCTGATCATTTGAAGGGTTATCTGTTGCTTCCGTACGAGATTGTCGGTTCAGGGTATGGTCGTGGTTGGAGGCGTACCAGCCGTCATACTCGGCATCGTGGTTGCGATGGCGGCAGCTGCCTGTGCGGCTTGAATCGCTTCCTGCGTCGCTTCACCAATCAGATCACCATCTGAGATGCGCTCGATACGGTCCTGATGATCGGTCCATTGATCGTGTGGAATCAGGATATTGATCCATCCCGAGTGATAAAGAAGCGACAATTCAACAGCCGTACGAAGTTCAATTTGGGAGGATTCACTGAATATAGCATCCCGCAATCGCTCCGCCAATCGACTTTCGGGACCCGAATCGACCTCGGGATATCGCCATTTTTTAAAGAAAAACAGAACCCGCTCCTCTTCCGCCCTCAACACACCGCGATCACAGAGTGTTTCTGCAACCCGATGCTTGAGGTGTTTGAGTCTCGACAACCGCCAGACCCAATCCTGTAACGGCATTTGTCGCTCACTGTCCTGTATGGTTTCAATCGCCTCATCCAGCACGGCATGATCGGTGGAACCGGAATCGACCACCCGTACACGATGTTGCGTATCAGAGGTCACATCGATATGATGTCGAAGCAACAGATCTGCCATGATCCCTCCGGCAATAACCAGTTTCAACTGACTGGCGCGCCAGTTAATGCTTCCCTCCCGGTCTTTAAGAGCAACCAGCAAGAGTTCTTCATGCACATTGAGACGGGAAGCCGATCGATCGTTGGTCATATATCCTCCATATATCGCTTAACGCTCTGCATTCAAAAAAAACAGTAATCCAGTATAATCATTTCACCCCACAATCTCAAGTGTTACCTGCTTCATTTGAAAGTACTGGATCCCGATCTCTATACCTCAGCTCGTGGCGGCGGTGGTGGCACCGGCCGTAATGGCAGGCATGATAGCCGCAATGGTGGCAGCAGCCTGTGCGGCTTCAATGGCTTCACGCGTGGCCTCTGACACCAGATCCCCCGTGATAATGGATTCAATCCGCTGTTTATGGGTTTTCCATTCCTTTTTGGGGAAATATATATTGAGCCATTCGGAATGGTACAGCAAGGCCAGCAATACGGCCGTTCTGACATCGACCTGATCCGTATCGGTAAAGATGGCCTCACGAAGCGTTGCGATCATCTGTTGCTCGGGTTCCGGATTGACCTCGGGATAATGGGTAACCGGAAAAATCCACAAGACCTTTTTCCGTTCCCGTCGAATGATTCCGCGATATGCAAGGGGGCTTGCCACGCGGTGAATGAGTTTTTTAAGAGACGCCAATCGAAACACCCAGTCCTGCAGCGATCGCGGTCGTTTGGATTCCCTGATCCTGCCGAGTGCCTGATCCAGAACCTCATCCTCCAATGATGTCATATCGATGACATGTACTTTATGATGTTTATCATGCTCAATACGGATCCGGTTACGTAATAACAGTTCCGCCACCATTCCCCCCGCCAACACCAGTGACAGCTGATTGGCACGCCAGTTGATGCTGCCCTCCCGGTCTTTTAACGCGACCAGCAGCAGTTGCTGATGCAAAGCGAGAGGAGCCGTGTGGCCTGATATTGCCATGTCGTTCTCCTTTCATCAAAAACACGACTGTGTTCATAGTATCAATCTTGTGATTTCTGGCAAATATAACAGCATACAGTGAGCCGGCTATCATACCTTCGCATACCGGCCTTTTCATTGCAATATACAAAAAACGATGACTAGTTTCATCCAAAACCCGCTGCAACCGCTGGTTTTTTCAAAGCAGCATGACGAATGCTCAAAAGATCAAATCATTCAAATAAACATGCAAGAGGAAGAGTTTTCCGGAGCAGAAAACAATGATGAGATCAGAAAAGGGAACCACTTTTGGTTGGTGGGCATTTTTGTTTGAGCAAACAGGATGGTGTATTGTCCCTATTCCCAAATCCAGAGCAGACCAAACAGCAGTCCGGGAAACGCCAAAAGCAGAAAAAACAGACCGCCGGGGAATCGTCCCCAAAACAAAAGATGACTGATATAAAAGCCGGCGAGACTGGCCAGTGTGATCATCCCGGATCGGCCCTCATGAAACCATCCAAGTATCAGACCCAATACAATACCCACTGGATAAAAGACCAAACCGATCCATTCTGACATGCCAAGACGGCTCCAGCTGAGCGTATCAAGGTGGTCCAAGAACAGAATAGAAATAAGAAGAATCGATAAAAGACTCCAAATACGGGCAAGCCAACGCAGAATCCGCACAGGTATGATATCGGTGTCGTTGTTCATGGGTCTCTCTCAACTCTAGACGTGGTGCATCATTTTCGCTGCCGGTCTGGAAGCTGGAATCCGGCCGTCCGGATGAAGAATGCATTGTAGCGGGGAGGTCGTTTTGACTGGCGGGATGGCCCCTGTTGAGTCACTACCAGAGCGCACAACAAATCCCCCCGGATTCTGTGTTAACAGAATCCCAAAGCCATTAATTTTTTCATTCTGAAAACCTTACACCTTTCAGTATTTTCACCCGGCTCCTAATTATAATCGTATGATTTTATTAGGGATTCGGTGGTTCGCACCGAATCAAGGTCCCCCTGTGAAACATCCTATCTTAGGATTTTTTTACCAGACATGCAAAGAAAAAGTATTTTTTAGAAAGTCCTATTTTCATTGGTGGAGCATCTCCAGAGCGGCACGCACCGTCATCTGTCCTGTTTTGCCCTCTTGTTCAAAGGCAATTTGAAACTGATTCCGGTTTCCTTCCAGAGGGAGTGTATCCAGCCGGGCCGTGGTTGTCGGTGGAATCTCCAAAACAACCCGTGCACGGGTGCCGGTGATTTCGACCCGGTCCTCTCTCATCACGACAGGCAGCGAGGTATTCCACAAAAAGGCAACTCCGGTTCCCCGTTTGAGATCCCAGCGGTCGGTAATCGCGAGACGGGCCGGAGACGGCGACTGCCACTGCCGTTCCCAAAGGGTATAGTAGGAATCCCATCCGGGAGTCAGAGACATCGAGGCGCTAAAAGCGGTTTCATCCCCATCGCCGTTCGGTTTGACGTCGCTGAAAATCGGATTGTCCGGAGCCGGACGTTGAGGACATCCCATGGGGACCAGCATATTGTGGCGTTGGGCGTGCTTGACGACGATACTCAGGGGGCTGGCATAAGTACAGGTGCCTGGATCCATGGCAAACGTCTCACCGGCACATTCGAGAACGAAACTGCCCTTGTCTTCATGGGTATGTGTCGCCCCGCTATGATTTCCCAGGATCAAAATCTTGACGGGATGGCCCTCCAGGACTCGTGTCGAAGCCAGCAGACCCATCACGGGTAGCCGGCTGATCGGCCGGGGGGTGTCTGTGGTTTGGCCGGAAATCCGCGGCCTCAGGATCCATCCAAGCAGTGACGTAGGCACGCCGTGTGTACGGAATCGTTTCGTCTGCCAGATGCGGGTCCAGGCACTGTTGGGCATGGCCACGGACATCAATGCCAGGGTATTGTCACCGACATGGGGTCGGGCATCAC
>CAYPUH010000091.1:0-14369 GCA_964413725.1 uncultured Cytophagia bacterium | reverse complement strand
GTTCTTCCAGCAACCGACCCAGATCCCGGCGTTCAAGCGCTTTTTTCACTTTATGCAAGAACCTGTCGGACTGAATCGGTTTGGTCAGATATTCGTGAGCACCATTTTTCATGGCTTCCACAGCTGTACGGATCGATCCCTGTCCGGTAAAAATCAATACCTGAGTATGACGGTTGGATCGTTTCGCAGCTTCGAGAATATCCAAACCGGTTATGGTTCCCAGATGCAAATCACTGACCACCAGATGATAGCGGTATTCCGACAGCAAACGCAACGCCTCTTCCGCTTGACCGGTTTCGGTAAGTTGATATCCGGCCTTGAGCAAGAGACGGGACAAAAATGTTCTTATATTTTTATCGTCGTCCACCAGTAAAATATGGGGTGTCGTATCGTTCAGCGCGTCCATAGTAATGGGTCAAATCCTCGGTTTCGCAGGTTCAGTATAACAACCCTGTCAGTATCATCTACCGGTAACATGCAGTCCCACAATCGTCACATCATCGGACTGGGGGGCTCCTCTGGCAAACTTTTTGATCGACTCTACAATGCTTTCGATAAAGGGTTGGGTCTCATATTCTTTGGATTCCCGGAGAAATTGTAGCAGCCGGTCTTCACCATACTCTTCTTCCTCCGGATTCATGGCTTCGGTCACACCGTCCGTAAACAGGACAACGCTATCGCCAACAGAGAGTTCCAGGGTTTCACTCTCATACTCTATATTCGGCATCATACCCAGCAGCAGTCCCCCCACATCCAGGGTGTGAATACTTTTATCGTTTTTAATCCAGTAGGGTGGATTGTGACCGGCATTAATGTATCGAAAGGTTCGAGTATGTGTATCATATTCGCCATAGAACAGCGTGATAAACTTGTCATAGCTGGTTCCAGCGTGAATCAAATTGTTGATTTTGGCAATCCGCTCGGTCATATCCGCTTCAATATCAATAAGACTGTGTATACTGGCCTGCAGATTGGCCATCAAAAGCGATGCCCCTACACCTTTTCCGGACACGTCCGCCACCACAACCGCAATCCGGTGGTCGTCCATGGAAATGATATCATAATAATCCCCGCCCACCTGCAAAGAGGGAATGTTCAGCCCTTGGATATCCACTGTGGGCCAGTGCGGTTTGGAATCGGGTAAAAGGCGTTGTTGAATATCGCGCGCGATATTCAACTCATCCTCAATCTTTTGTTTTTCAAGAGAATCTTGAAAAAGACGGGCGTTCTCGATGGCAATGATCGCCTGATTCGCCAGCGTGGTTAAAAACTCGATCTCATCTCTCTGAAACTCTCCTCCGGTGAGTTTTTCCCCGATCAATAGCATCCCCCGCGTGTCATTCTGAATGCGCATGGGAACCAGAACCTCAAACGGCAGGTCCTTTAGAGGAGAAAGCGGTTCGGGTAAATGATTATCAGAGACACTGATCGATTCGGAACAGAGAAGCAGAGCCTGCAAAAGCGCCTCTGACTGAAGCGTTTGCTGTTCCGCATCGCCGATATTAAAACCCTTATAATCTGCCAGTTCGAGTCCATTCTCCCGCCTCAGGAATACAAAACACCTGTTGATCATCAATTCACCCATAATGGCATAGATCAACAGATTGGTCACTTTACCTTCATCCAATGTCGAATTGAGTTCCTTTCCAATATCAAAGAGTGTGTGTAATTCCTGCACTTTTTTATCCAGGCGGCGATTGACCTTACGCAATGTTTTGAACATCATAGCGTTCTGCAGAGACGTCGCTGCAATATTGGTAAGGGAACTGAGATATTCGACTTCAGAATCGGAAAACGGAATGGCTGATATTTTAGGTCCCAACCCGACAAATCCGTGTATGTCATTGTTACCTACAATGGGAAGGACCAGTTGAATATCCTTGTTGCAAAAAAATTCCGAGATGGCTGTAGACTCGTGCTGTACGTCACAGGGATCAAATGGGTGTGCCGGTGGGCCCTCAAAATCTACCTTCGCACCCAGTAACTCTTTCGGCAAACCCTTGACCAGCTTGACGGTAAACACGGAATCAGACTTTTCGCTGATCAAAACCATTCCCCTGGAGATCATCATCCGGCCCATCGGTGTCAGCAGCAGATTGTTGAGAATGGCATCGAGTTGAAGAGAGGCATTCAGTACCTGACTCATTTCGAACAGAGACTGGAGTTCAACAAGGCGTTCATCCAGCTTGCGGGCGATATCCTCGGGATTACTCTGTTCATACACACTCATGAAGATTCCTTTTCGGATTTGACAACACTGGAATCATCTTTGTCGATAAAGTACTTTACCATCTTGACTTGATTTCTCACACCGGGTTTGATATCGTAATCGACTTCGTCCATCAGCGTTCGCATCAGATAGATGCCCAGACCGCCCACGCGGAGTTCGGCCAGGTATTTTTTCATATCCGGTGCTTTGATGAGGGCAGGATCAAATCCTTTGCCATGGTCGGTGACCAAGAGTGTCAGTTTCTGGTAATCGATCTGAATCGCCACGTCCAGAGAATTCTTTCCCTTTTCATCATAGGCGTGTTTGATCACATTGGTACAGGCCTCATCGCAGGCCAATTCAATTTTTCCGATCTCCTGCTCCTCGAATCCAACCTTTTGAGCAACCATTCCCACAAAAGTACGGATCAGCTCCAGGTTATCAGTCTGGCTTGGGATCCGAAGTCTGTATTCACGCTGTTTGGTTTTTACAGCCACGTTAATCACCTTTAGGTTTGTTACATTCTCTTTTGGTGGTGACTCCATGAGACACGACATCTGGAATCAGAACGGAGAGGATCATTTACCTCCCCGTCCGGAGCCGTCATTGAACTTTGCAACCGCGGTATCCTGATCCTCAACAATGTCGTACAGTGTCGGGAATCCCAACAAGTCAAAGACTCGATAGATCTTGGGATTCATTCGACACATCTTGATATCTCCCTTATGACTTCTAACCAACTCGATAAATCCCATGAATACGCCCAACCCCGCGCTGCTGATGTAACTCAAATCGGAAAAATCGATCAAAATGTTGTATCGTCCCTCATCGATCAGAGCCTGAAGCTCTTTTTCCAACATGGGTGCCGTATGGGCATCCAGAAACCCTGAAATCTGCAACGTTGAAAATGAATCTAAATCCACTCGTTTCACTGTAAAGTGTGACATCGATCCCTCCAAAATACACAACAGGACAGAAGACTGGCAATAATCGGTCCTAGTTTTTAAACGCTTTCCCGCTCTTGGGGTGCTCGGGTTTAACTTTTATCACGACAAACGTCAAATCGTCCTCCAACCGTTTGTTACCTATAAACTCGCGAATATCCTGAATGCAATTCTCTTTGATGGTGTTGGCCGGTTGCTGATGATATCTGAAAAAGGATTGCTCCAATCGTTCTTCGCCAAACTCTTCACCCGCCTTGTTGCGGACCTCGACCGCTCCATCAGTATAGAACAACAGCGTTTGACCGGCATGCAACCGGATCGAGGACTCTGTCAGATTTTGTTCAAACACATCATTTGAATCCAGTCCGAGACCCAGGCCATGCGGTTCCAGTCGTTTGACCGCTTCTGCCTCCTGTGATGCCAGTAACACAGGCGTATGCCCGGCTCTGCAGAAGGTGAAACATCCGCTCGCTGTGTCAATAATCCCATAAATCAATGTAACAAAATGATTTCGTTCCACCGTTGTATACACCATTCTATTGGCGGTGGTCAGCACTTTAAAGGGAGAATCGAATCGTTGTATTAAAGCGCCCATAATCCCTTTCAGTTCAGCCATATAAAAGGCAGCGGATGCTCCTTTTCCGGAGACATCCCCTACCACGACACCCAATTTTTCCTCCCCTAGCTTGAAAAAATCGTAATAATCCCCCCCTACCTCATTGGCTGGCTGACACAGAGCCTGGATCTCCAGACCGTTGATCTCAGGCATGGATTTTGGCAACAACTTCATTTGGGCATCATGCGCCACCCGTAGTTCCTGTTCCAGCCTCTCTTTGATGATGGACGCTTCGACCAGTCGGGCGTTTTCAATAGAGTTGACGACCTGGGCACTGAATGCGCGCAACATCTCGATATCATCCTGGTCAAATCCAAACACCTCGCTTTTCCCGGCATAGAGAAATCCAACCACATTGTTGTTATCCAAAAGCGGCATCATCAACAAAGAGCCCAGCGGATGATTGAGCGGAATGATATCCTGCACCTGTTTGTTTTTGTGGACCTGATTTTCCAAAAAGGGTAATTTTTGTTGCATCATCCAGGCCGGTACGGTCCGGTTTTTATACTGTTGGTAGATCTGATTGGATCGAGCATGAGGATCCCGGTAGGCCACCAGTTCCAGTTTACCCGTTTTGTCATTGACCAGCTCCAACCAGCAACTCTCCGCCTCGGTCACTCTACCGGTCAGTTGGACAATCCGCACCACAAGCTTGGATAGATCAAATTCAGAATTGACCGCTCGGCTCAGGTCGTGGAGGGATTCAATCTGACGGATCTTTCTGTCAAAGAGCTGTGCCGTAGGAAGATAGGCCATTAAAGCTAAAAAAGCAACAGAGAGGTATATCGCGGTAAACACCACACCAGTTGTCAAAAAGCGGTCCAAAAACTGACTAAAGTCTGCGGTGATATCATCACTCATAAATTGCACGGTGAGGAACCAATGTATGGGAATGAGGAACAATCCACCCCAAAAACAGGCCACCTTTTGCTTTTTATTTAAATAATTTATCCAGGATACCCGAAAGGAATTGATCACCATCAGATTGATCAGGATAAACAAAACCACGTTTTCGACCGTATCCCCCATGATCATGGACAAGGGTGCGCCCACACCCAAGCGTTCAGGATTCACACCTATGATCGAATAGAGAATCGACACGCCCAGGAGCAGGGTAAAATTGAGCGCGGTGTGCTGTTTCTGTTTGATAAAAATCAGATTTCGTATGGTGCCCCAGCAGACATAGATAAAAATCGTCAGATAAAATGCCCAGCTGAAATGAAAGATGGAATCAAATTCCCCGGTGGAGGGCCCCAATCCATTGAGCGCCGCGAAGAACCGACCAATCAGAAACGTGAAAAAGATGAGCAGAAAGAGCTGCTTTATTCCTCGCAACACATTGCGATCGGAAGCCCATTCCTGGTAATAGACCAGGGGAAGCGACAACAGCACCGCAAAGATGACCAGCCATTCTGCAAGAGAATCTGCAATTCGTGCCTGTCCCTCGGTGGATGGCGGCTGACCGAGGATATAAGCACTCAAAAGCATGGCAACGGGCAATAGCAGGGATAATGTGCTTGCATGTTTTTTCAAAAGTCTGTCACACCCTCCAATTTATCCAGATATCGCAACTCACTGTAAAACAGTTTGACGATCAGACTGCCCGTACGGCAACCAATGTCATATCATCATGCCGGTTGGCTTTGCCGACAAAGTGCTCAACCGTATCCACGACCTGATTCACCACTCCCTGAGCATTCTGATGGCCACTTTGTTCTATAATCGCCTCGAGTCGGTCTTCGCCGAATTCTTCCAGGGTTGCATTCATGGCTTCACTGAATCCGTCGGTATAGAAGACAAAGACATCACCAGACTCGATGGCCAGGGTTTGTTCCTCAATCACGGCATCGAACAGGTCACCCTTTTCAAGGCCCAACGCGATCCCCGAAGGACAAAGACGGGAGGTTTGTCCCTCGCTGGAGCGTATGGTGATAACGGGATTGTGACCCGCACGAGCGAAGGTAAAGGTTTTTTCCCGGGTGTCGAATATACCATAAATCAGACTGATGAAATGACCACGCTCCACATTCTCATAAAACAACCGATTGATCTGTCTCAGCACATTTGAGGGTGTCTGTAAAGACCGGATCAAGGATCGTAAAAATCCCTTGGTCAGCGTCATATAAAATGCTGCGGAAATACCCTTGCCGGACACATCACCGATCGCCACTCCAAGCTGATGATCGTTCAGCACGATATAATCATAATAGTCTCCTCCCACTTCGAGGGCAGGTAGACAGACACTGGCCACATCCAGCCCCGACACCTGGGGCTGAGATCGTGGCAGAAAACTCAATTGAACGCGTCGTGCAATATCCAGTTCACGGCGAAGCCGTTCACGTTCCACTATTTTATTGACATAGCTGGGGACATAGTACTGCAATTCGCTGTCATGGATATCCCGTCGTTTCGCCAACAGGGCAATCACAACCAGAATCAACAGAATACCCAAAAGCCCCGCTGCGGCTCCTATCAGGGAGGGATAATCCGTGTGATAGAACCGGATCGCATCGAAACCGATTATGGTGGTAAATTGAGTAATGAGCGCCGTCATTAAATCATACTGGAGGATCAGATAGGAGCTGACGCCTCCCAGGATCAGCCCCAGAAACACTTTTAATATATATGGCGACGGGTCGGACAATACCGACAGGCTGACGCCCCACAAGACAGCGATAATAGCGATAATCCAGAACCGATGACCCAAAATCTTGGCCAAAAAGGCGACCAAAAACAATGCCACAACCCACTGATGCCAGATGGTGGTCATCAACCCATTGAACAGGCTGTGTAAAAAAGGGCTGGCGCTGTTAATCACATCCATTTTACTCGAAATAGCGGTCAAATCAACACCGGTGGATCGATCGAGTATGAAAATGACAACAGCATAGACACCCAAAAGAATCCCTCCGGTTGCGATACCCCGAAGAATCGCATGGCCAAAGCGTCTATAGAGCACTCGTCCCTTTCGCAACGTATCCAGGGTGATCAATTTATCATCCCAGATCTCGCGGGTCATGGCATCCACACAGGCCAGGGCGAATAAAATGATAATGGCGACAAAGACGGAGGCAAATACACTGCCGAGGATCACGTCCATCCAGTCTATGGATCCATTGATTTGATCCAGAAAAACGGAAGCGGCCATAATCAAACCTGCGACGACGGCATAAGGTGTGGCGTAGCGAAAGCTGAGGCCATCCGCCCGCAGTTTGCCGACAATCATAATCACATAGGCGACAATCATCGCCAGCACGAACAGGATTCGGGGTAAAAAATCTAGGATCTGCTGTACCTGCCCCACCTTCTGATCCGGAGCCGTATAGGTACGCTCAACCGTTGTCACCAGCGGTCCGGTGAGACCGACAGTCAGCGTCACCGGAATCCCGGCAACCGGTTCAATTCCAGAGTAATCAAATTCGTAATCACTCGGTCCCCCGGACGATGTTTGTTTAAACCGTATGACGGGTTGGGTCAGATCAAACCGATTTATATTTTGGCCTAAAACCCTTCTGGCCACCGAATCCGCGATACTCCTGGCTTCTGTCTCTGACAATATCAAAAGGTCGGGATCCTCATCCAAAAGGGTCATCGTCCATCCCGACAATGAGCCCTGCAGGTCAAGAGTGGCCACCAGTTCTACAGACAGCGAATCATATTCTTTTGCCGCTGATGATGGCGCCGTACAACTCCCCTGCGGACCGGTGACACGCCATTGAAAAACCGGCAAAGAATCCCGAACAACCTTTCCCTGACGTTTTATGGAAAGGTTTGTTTCCGTATACTGCAAGAGCGTTTCATCGCTGACAATCGCGGCACGCCACTCCTCATCGGCGGACAGAATAAATCCCAGCGATTCCGCCTCCTTTGCCGCGATTTTTTTGATAGAATCCTCTGTCTGTGAGAACGTGACAGATCCCAATGGAAACAAGGAGGGATATAACCACATCATCAGAGCGAACCCGCAAAGACCCAGCCCGAAGAAAACCATCAAACGTGTGCGTTTTTTAACATTGGCTTGAATCACTACACCTTGACCCCATTGGTATCCAGCTTGATCGTCCACTGTTCCATATCCATTTCACGCTATTTATCCGAAACCCTATCCGATCCAACCTCATGCCTGCGTGCATATAGCGCGTGGATGAGCGTTCTACGACTATATACGGCAAGATAGCACCGGGGTTACACGGCACCCATCATTTGTTTCAATGAGGTACTGTCACGAAATTGAAGCAGACTCAGACCCGGCTTTCATCTCGCTATCGGAAAAAATATCAGCAAAAAAATGATAGATGACGGTCTGAGAATCTCTCCAGGCATTGGCAGGCAGACCGGCTTTTCTGCAGGTTTGCTGCAGGAATGTTTCCAGATCCCATTCCTGTTCATTGGCGACTTGTGGAAGCAGCAGGCCGGTATGGGTTCCCTGTTCGATCATAAGGCCGTGATGACCCACGATGATATCATTCACCGAATCGACGGGACGCAATGGAGACAGGACCGATATTTCGATAGTCAGAGCCGGGATTTCCTCCAGAGAGACGGGGGGGAAACGGGGGTCGCGCTGAGAAGCTGCTTCCGCCATATCGACTATGGCTTCTGCCAGGGGTTTAATGGCATGCACATATCCGATACATCCCCGCAGCATGTCGTGCTTGTGCAGCGTGACGAACGCGCCGCTGTTTGTTTGAAGCGCTGCTGAGGGATTCTGCGGGATCGGCAAAGCCTCTCCTCTGCACGAGGCTTTTATGGTCTGGCGCGCCAGATTCAGGAGCTGACGCTTTTCATCATCTGTGAGCAGTGTCTCGTTAGAGTTACCCATACACCCTTTCTGTGATACACCATCACATGGTTGTCGTTAATAGTCCATCCTGTATTTCACTGCCAACATTGCGGCAACGACTACCGGGTTACTCTCCAAATACCTGGGTACGGTAGAGCCAAAACCGGGCATCCTGCTTCCAGGCATCCGGTGCCAGTCCGGCTTTGCGACAGAGATGCGACAATTCCTCCTCCCTGGACGTCCAGCCAGCCTGAAGGGGGACCTCGGGAAGATAGGTCGCTCCACGACCATTTTTCATCATGATAATGCCATGTGTCCCGAGTTTGAATTCACTCAGATTATCGATGGGATAGACATCGGTCAAATATACCGATACTTTTATATCAATTTCATCCAATTCATCTTCCGACACGGGTGAAAAACGGGGATCCTGAAATGCGGCCGCGCACGCCTGATCCGGAACCAGCTCATACAGGGGTCGATCGGACTGATGATTACCGATACATCCCCGCAACCGGCCCTTACGTGTCAGGGTGACAAAGACTCCGCGTGTCTGTTTCAGAGTTTCGGTCACGGGTTCTCCGGAAAGGGGCTCGCCGGTTTTCATATAGTGCCGGATAGACTCTCGTGCCCATTTTAACAAAAGCCTTTGCTCCTGCTCATCAAGGGGAGGATAGGTTTTATGGTCACTCTGTTGTTCAGCTTTGTACACGACAGCAGAAGCATAGCCCACGACGTAACCGGAGCTGTCGCCGGTCACATCTGCAGAGGTGGTATGGTCAAGCAGACGAGTCCGGTTCGCACCGAGCTGCTGGGCGGCAACCTGGAGAATGACCACCGGCGCGCCACCACACGCGGAAACCGTATTGTGTTTCAGGCCCTGACACAACGCCCTGGGATCCATTTTTTCTATAGCCGTCAGAGTTTTTTGGTCACGACGATGACAACCCGAATATGAATACCCATGATACAAATCCGTGCTGGCAATGATCAAGGCTCTGGAATCGTCCAGAACCCGGGCCAAAGTGGTTCCCAACTGTTGACATACATCCCAGTCATATCCTCCCACAACCACCGGAATCAATTTGGGAGATCCGAAAATATGCTGAATGAATGGCAATTGGACTTCCAACGCGTGTTCCGAACGATGACCCAGAGATGAAAAACGGATGTGCTCGCATGCTTCCACCAATCGTTTTGTCGTCACCCGGTCAATATCAAGCGATCCCAGGGGCGTCTCATAAGAGTCACCGGGAAAAATCGTAGCCCCCCGGAACCGGTCACGGTGGCTGGGGGCAATTACCACCACCACATCGACCGACTCGTCCAGAACCTGTCGGTATCCACTGGCCATGATCTGGGCACAATAGGGATAGCCGGCATGTGGCACCACCAGTCCCACAGGTCGACCGGCCAGGTCTATCGGCCTGGCCTGTGTCAGGGTACCAGTTATCATCTCCCGCAGGTCCTGTTTTGATGCCGGATAAAACTGACCCGCCACTGCGGGTTTCCGGCAGTCCTGAGCCAGAGACCCCACATGAGCAACAAAAAGACCGGCCAGGATGAATAGAATCATCATTTTTCTGATAACAGGAACCATTATTGTGCCTCCTCACTCCACAGTCCGGGAATCGCCGAACCACACGCAGGACACCGGTTAGCTCTAAGATGATTGTCGACGACCGCAAAGCCGATGCGGTGAATCAACAACTCATTGCAATGGGGACAATATGTGTTTTCACCATCATCCCCGGGTACATTACCAATATACACAAATTCAAGTCCAGCATCCAGAGAGATTTCGCGGGCACGTTTCAACGTGCGAACCGGTGTCGAAGGCAAGTTGGTCAAGCGATACTGCGGATGAAACCGACTATAGTGAAGTGGGACCTGGGTACCCAGGTGTTTCTTAATCCAGTAACTCATTTTTTTAAGTTCAACGACATCATCGTTTTGACCGGGTACCAGAAGGTAGACGATCTCTGTCCACATCCCCTCCTCAGCAAGCCGTTCGAGGGTGTCGAGCACCGGACGTAACTCACCATCCACGATGGCCTTGTAGAATCGCTGATTGAACGCTTTGAGATCAATTTTTACGGCTGAAAGCGCTTTACAGAGGTCTTTTATCGGTTTCGCATTGATATAACCGTTGGAAATCATGACCGTATGAATCCCTTGCTCGCGGGACAACCAGGCGGTATCCAGTATGTATTCGGTATTGACAACGGGTTCCGAGTAGGTAAAGGCAATGGACCGGCAGCGGTGTTCATGAGCGGCCTGGACCACTGCCGCAGGTGACATGGGATAGACCGGCAAATCTCCCGGACCAGATTGAGACAGCTCCCAGTTCTGGCAAAATTTGCAATGCACATTGCATCCCACGGAGGCCAGTGACAAGGCATTGCTGTCAGGATAGAAATGAAAAAGAGGTTTTTTTTCAATGGGATCCACATGGATCGTGCTGGGGTTGCCATAGATCAGAGAATAATACCTGCCGTCCCGATTCTCCCGAACGCCGCAATGGCCCCGTTCTCCCTCTCCCACCTCGCAATTTCGGGGACAGAGATGGCACTGTATCCGATGATGTTTCAATCGGGTATAGTACCGGGCTTCCCGTCCCTCCGGACCGGCATGGAGTGGAATCATGCCACCTGAACACAGGGCACAGACAGCCGCACCCGAGGTTTTGAGAAAATGACGTCTCGAAATCATAATTGTGTTCCATATTCGAATGTTTGTGATTTATGCTCATACGACCCGGAAGCGATACACTTGCGGTTATTCAGCCGTACCAGGAGTGCAGCACACCGGGAGACCACGTCCTCACAGAGGGAAATGCTATTCTTTGACGACACGACCGGAATGAATGTTTCCGGGTTTGGTTCCATTCGGTCTCGTCGTGTTTAACACAATCGAAATCCCATCCAAAAGTAGTGCAGTGCGTATGCAGAACGGACAGAGTGATAAAAAAAGGGCCGCACCCCTGGATCGATATGCGAAAACAGGACAGTACGGCCGAAATGATGACAACCCTATCAGAGGTGATCAACGCAGAAATTTTTCCACCAATTTTCTCAGTCCTCCCCCAGCATAATCCTCTTCCTTGTCCTCATAGAGTTCTTCCTGTTTCGGAGGTTCAGTTTCAACCCGAGTGGTGGTTTCTGCCAGGGTCGCCTTGTTTTCCTTGCTCTGAACATACATGACGCGATTGTCGATAGCGATGGCGATCTGGTTGGCCATGATTTCCAAGACGCTGATAGCATCCTTAGAGGGTATTTGCTGATCTGCGGGATCGTCAGCCACCAGAAAGCCGATAATCTTTCCTTCTCTGGATTTTATCGGCACCAGCACGACACCCCAGCATGGCCAGCCGTTGCGGGTGGGACGTTGCAGGTTTGAGCCATAATAGATTCGTTTCAAATGGCGTAAAACCGTGTGTTCTTCATTCACGAGGTACGATTTTCCCTGCCGATATTCATCCCGTAGCAATTCGCTAAAGGCTTTTAGATCATATCCCAGTTCCCGGATCTGCAGCAGCTTTATTTTATCTTCACAGGCAACTGCCTTTGTCTCAAGTTGACCTGATTTTTTGCTGATCAGAACAAGAGAAACCAGATTGAAATCCAGCGTAAACTTGACCGACCATACCACCTCTTTTAACAACTCGTTCAGACTCAGATAGAGCTTGAAAATATTGCTATTGACCAACGCCTGTTTGAGTCTGCGATTGCGCTTTTCCACGTTGGAAAACCGGTAATAGTTCTCGATGGCCATGGAGATCAGCGACGAAAAGAGTTCCAGATTGTGAAAGGTCTGCCGATTTGGATGTTGCCCTTCGAGGGGATCATCCAGGGAGATATATCCAAATGTTCGGCCCTTGTGATCCATCAAATTCATCAGGATCAAATCCCGTTTGTGCCATTCATCATCCTCGCGTCGTCTCTGGGTACGGCGTTCGGGAACGCCGGGGCTGATGTATTCCTGAGTATCCCGCTGATCCTGAGTATGATAAATCACTTTAATCTTGAATCGGTCGGCAAAAATACGATCGATGACTTCCTGAGGCACTTCGATAGATCGGCGTTCGATGGAGCCTTCGGTCGTGGAAGAGTATCCAACCATGGCTTGTTTGACGAATACGCGCTTGCGTCGGTCCAGCAAGGCCACGGTTGAGCGTTTAAAACCGAAAATTTGCCCCACACTCTCTGCGACGCGGCGCAATACCACATTCAAGGGTTCAGTGTAACCCAGGTAGACTGTGTTCACCACTTCTGAAATCAATTGTTCCTGGTCGATAGGACCGTCACCGGTACTGGCCAGCGAGGTTGTGGCGCGAACCGGGAGCACACTGGCATAGCCACGGAACCCGATAATGCGTCCGGTATTTTCATCCGTAATGGGACGAAGCTTGAGTTCGACCGGGTTCAACTCTCCCATCTTGTCGCGCAGTTGAGTGGTGAACGCAAGCCCGGTTTCGCTGTCGCTATTTTGAAAAACCTGAGCGGTAAAGTCCTGTGCATCCTCTTCAGACATCATGTCGGTAATAGCAAGCTCGAGCAGTTCCTCCTCAGAATATCCGGTAAGGGCCAGAATTCGTTCGTTGGCAGAGAGAAACCGCCCGCGTTTGTCACAAATAAAATAACCCGTGTTCACGCTCGCTTCTTTTTGCACCTTTGTCGCCTCTTTTTTTTGTGAACCCCTGGTTAACCTGGTCTGTACGCGTCCACCCCGCGGCACTGGTTCGGACACAACAAAGGATGCCATATTCTTAAAAGGATGCAGATGCTCAGCTGGAGTGTCGAAGAGAATTCCTGTGGAGGAAGGCAACCCACCGCTCCGAATATCACGGGTGGGAAGGTAGCCTCTCCGGGTGTGGTTGTCTATACAATTCAGCAGGATGACGTATTATTACAATTTTAATTAAACGATTCTTTGTATATTTGTCAAGTAAATTAATGTTTTTTATACAAAATTTTCATATCTCTATTGTACCATTTTTCGTATCTGCCGGAATGATACCACGCCCAGCCATCCCCCCTGCGGCCACAGAAACGATAACGACACATTGAACAATCGTCACCCTTGTGAAAGCAGGGGTCCAGTGCTTAACCTGCAACAGGGCGGGATCAGGACAAGCAGATATAATTTTCGTGCAAGAGCTGTCCGCTGTGCGTTCTCTGCATCACTGGATTCCCGCGGTCGCGGGAATGACCGCAAAACACCGCAACACCGTGTACCCATCAGAATTCCGGTTTCAGAATCAACGTTGACAGCGGTGGAATGGTCAGATTGACAGAATGGGGATGGCCGTGCCAGTTCTGTTCATCGCTGTGGACGCCGCCCATATTCCCTTTGTTACTGCCTCCGTAGCGCTCGGCATCGGTGTTCAACAGCTCATAGTAATATCCCGAGAACGGCACGCCGATGCGATAAGACTCGTGAGTCATGGGTGTAAAATTACAGACAAACACCAGGGTATCTGCCGGGTCATCGGTCTTGCGCAGAAACGAGATGATACTGTTATCGGAATCCTGAAAATCGATCCAATCGAAACCCGAAGGATTAAAATCAAACTCGAAAAGAGCGGGTTCTTTTTGCATCAAATGGTTGAGGTCCCGGACCAGCTGTTGCACGTTTTGATGCGGCTCATACTGCAGCAGGTGCCAATCCAGACTCTTGTCCTCACTCCACTCCTGCCATTGCGCGATTTCCGAGCCCATAAAGAGCATCTTTTTACCCGGATGACCATACATAAATCCCAACAAGGTGCGAAGATTGGCAAATCGTTGCCAAAAATCACCCGGCATCTTGTCCAGT
>CAYPUH010000090.1:0-14375 GCA_964413725.1 uncultured Cytophagia bacterium | reverse complement strand
TCAAGCAACTCGAGGACATGCTCGAGGATCTGAAGAAAAGGTACCAGGTCAAGCCTTGAATATGATGTGGTGTCTGGATAACGTTTGTGAATGCAAAGACATCATACTTGTGGATTGTCCTTTTCTCTGCCCGGCTGGATGGGGTATATGATCCCCGATCGTTTTTAAACCGGAACGTGTCTAATAAAGGGGACTTGTTCGGGAACAGTGTTGAGATGGATCGGAAGGTTATGGGGGAGGCGTGAGGGATCGGTCTTCCGGCACCCAACATCCCCATCCCGAGTGTTGTTTTTTGTGTTTTGATTTCCCAAATTGGGAAGGTCTGAAAAATACCGTTACCCCTTTTGAGGGGAGGTAGGGTTTTATTTTCGGATCTGTCTCACAATCGATGCATCTCACGGGGCGCTGGTTGAATACCTTTTGTCGATCAGTGTATGCTGTCATCAGAGAGTCCAACTTGAATTCAAATTGATTGGTATCGTAAAGGACGAGGGATACCGGTGTTTCCGTTCGTTTTGTCAGATTAATAAAGACCTGCCGGGAAAATCTATGCATCATCCTTTTAAACCCGTTTGACTTTTGATGTAGCAATGATATCATGGGTTCACTATCGATGTGGGAAAGATGCAGGGTCCCTGGTGACGCGAGAAGGAGATGGCTTAGGGGGGAGAGGGCATAGAGGACAGCCGGAGTGCCTCCGTGGCAGGTGGAAAGAATGATCCCGTCTATATTGTTATCCCTCTGCTTCCCTTTTTTGAACAGGGACGTTAATCCCTGTCGAAAGAGGTCTATTGAAAATGGTTTCCGATGAGAGCGATGATAAATATGCGGTTCGAATTCAGGAATTTGATGGCCATAGTAAAAGAGGAGTCGCCTGCCCTGCTTGGACAGCCGACTGTGTTTGGCAAAAAACTGCGATTCAAATCCCAATATGGAATCGCTTCGGGTCCAAAAGTAGGGCTGGTGAATGAATAACTTGCCATTTCGGTAGTAATAGGCCTGTCCGTCTTTTTGCGGAAACAAAACAAGAAACGACTTTTTGGGTTTTTGATGAAAAATAAAGACTTCTGCATCCCTCAGAGAATCCGCAACCCTGTGTGCCTGTTCCAGAGCCTGTTCATCTGCCCGATACGTATTTCCCCGGATATCATGATAAATATAGCTACCATCACCATGAATGATAAATACGAGAGAATAATGAACAGGCTCCTTTGATAAAGTGCCTGGTTTTATCCGATTTTGATAACTGCAGGCAACGAGCACTGCCATTCCCAGAAGAACGAATGGTTTGACTTTTTCCAACATCGACCGGATATAGACGATCAGAGTAAGAGTAATATGATCACGATCAACAGGACGGTCGTCAGGCTAATGGTGATCCGACTATCTGCCTGCTCAAAATCCTGAACCACATAGTTTGAAAAGGCATCCAGTTGGGTGTCTGGAACGGCTTTGTATCCATTCCTCCCATTCAATTCATCTGTCTTTTCCCGGATGCTATTCCGGTAGGCCTGAATATGTTCTCGCTCTGCTTCTGTCACACCCGGCATCTGCTCGACGGTTTCCATTACGTTGTCGAGTTTGTAGAGGGATTCGTTGAGGATCTGGCGTTTTTCTGCAGACAGGTCAGCGTTTTTGACCTCGAGATTGGTTTGATTGAGATAGTTTCTCAGAGTATGTTCAGCTTTGACAGATGCATCCCCGCTGTACACCGGATTTGAGATAAACAGCGCCAGGCTCAGGATCAATGCGGTAGGTAACCATCTCATAATAAAAACCTTTCCGAGTTATTGGAGTGTTGGAATGAATTGTGGTGACGATGATAAAAGGTGGCAAGCGTTTTATGATAACAACGCGATAATACCGAGTTGATCGAGGATCGTACTTTTTATTTTTATAACATAATGCCAAGGTAGCTCTATTCCAATAAATATGGATTTGATAGTGGACACAATAAATCCATTTAGTACAAGATTAAAGTATCATGGTCGAGGTGGGCATTATGTGTCTACTATGGGGCAAGACCGATCTTGCTTGTTTTCAGATTTGGTTCTTAGAGTGCTTTCAGGATCAAGTTTGATAGGATGATGTCTTCTTTTATGCTAGCCGGTGAGGGGGGCGGTTGAGCATATTTCCCACGCTATTATAATCTGAATCTTTTATACCGAAAATCAAACAAACTCTTTTACAAGAAAAAGGTTGACAAAGAGTCTGCTTTTTTGTATAATAAGGTGAACGGATGTTCACTAAAATAAAATCATGTTCACCTTTTCACGGGTTGGAAATGCGGATGATAGTTACGAGACGCGATCGGTTGACGGCCAGGCAGGAGCAGGTGTTGGAGGCGGTGAGGCGATATCAGGATGAGAACGGGTTTCCGCCCACGGTACGGGAGTTGGCGGATCAGTTTGGCCATGCCTCCACGGCCGGCATTTACAAGATTCTCAAGCTGTTGCAGGAAAAGGGGTATCTGACCCAGGGGGAGCGAGGCAAGTCCCGGGCCATGGGGATTCCGGAGCGGGATACGCGTGTGCGTGCAGTTCCCATCGTGGGGCAGGTCGAGGCCGGTGCGCCGACGCTGGCGGTGGAGGAAAAGGAGGGAGACTTTTATCTGGACTCTGACTGGGCCCCGGGAGGAGAGTCGTTTCTGCTTCGGGTCCAGGGGTACAGCATGGTGGATGCCGATATCAAACCCGGCGATTTGTTGATCGTGGAACCCGGGACCACCTGTCACAATGGTGAGATTATCATCGCCTTGCTTGAAGATGAAGCGACGGTCAAGCGGCTGTTCTGGGAAAAGGATAAGATCCGGTTGCAGCCGGAAAACCAGGCGATGCAGCCGATTTATATTCCTCGCGACGATCCCTCGTTCCGACTGATCGGCAAAGTGCGTGGATTGCTGCGGCGATTTTGAATATGTGTACATTGAATAGAGAGGAGGTCGGAGATGTGGCATCCTGAACAAACCGAATCCAATACCACACTTGTACCGTCTGAGCCCAAAGCGGCATCGGTACAGAATCCGATGTTGGTCTTTGAACATGTCTATCGCGAAATCGATCTCTTGTTTGAAGCCCTGTACCGTCGATATGACGCGACGTTCGATGATCTGGTAGGCTTTCTCCGTGATCGCGAACCCGAGGTTCTGGACCGGATTCAAGAATCCGAGTCTCTGATCGATTCTGATGTTTATGGCGAGTTTCGTGCCGGACGACTGGTCGATACACAGTTTCGACACTGGAAGCACTGTCTGGACACGTGGGCCAATACGCTCCGCTCCGCCTTGCGCCTGTTCGAGGTGTCACAGTATGGTGAAGAGATGGTGACGCTGGACTTGCATAACTAAAAAAAGTCGTTGAACTCTATGATACAATACTGTACCTTATTTGTCTTGGTATCCTCAATCTAAAGCGAGAGCGAGCTGAGCTCAGTTAATCCTGTGCCGAGACCGTCGAGGGGGATACCAGAAGGATAAACGCAAAGGAGGTTGTTGTGGCCCCTCATACATTTTCAGAATGGGAAACCTATTGGGAAAAGTACCAGGATGTCAATCAGCTGCGTGACTGGTCGATGAATATCGACGAGACACTGTTGCGGCTGGAGCAGGAGTTTGACTGCAAGTTCCTGTCCGGCGACCATATACACATTATCGCCTCTCTGGAAGACCGTATCGATGCTCTGGAGGTCAAACCCGAGGCAAAGTCTGACGAGGTCGGATTGCAAGGTGAACTGTTCGCTTAGGAGGCAGAAATGAGTCAGAACGACGACCACAATGCAGGCGTCACCACCGCGAATATCCTGTTCTGTGATCTGAGATGTGAGCACGCCTCTTTTCCCCAGCAGGAACACGTGGACGGTGCCAACAGTTGTCGCACGTTCGCTGCATTATGGTGTGATAAGCTGCAAACGCTGGTGACCAAAAACGCACCCTGTGCGGTGCGTTTTGGACAACGTCGGCCGAAATCAAATATTTGACGTCTATAGGATCCTGAAGAGCCGTTCGTTCCCCAAAGGGCGAACGGGCCAGGGTCCTTGTTTTCACATACCTGCATGAATATATCCCCAATATACAAACGGCCTGAACATGAAAAGCGGTATTCCTGAATTGCGATTCGGGAGAGTATCAGACCGCGTGGACCGCAACGGTTCTGTGCGATTACATAGATCCGGATGGGTCGTTTTGCAGTACCTACCCTAGCTCCGTCCCGCCATATGTCTTTTCAAGACATGTTTACATTCCCTATCACAGCCGCCTGATGGCTCCATACCAGGCTGATCTGAAATGCGTTAATGCCTTTTTTCGGGGATCTGCTTCTCTGGTTGATCGTGACACCGGAGTCCCGTTCAAAGTTTTCCCGGCATTTCGACAATCGACCCGGTAATAGAGTCCGCGTTTCCAGAACAGAGATGCAGCATTGTTTGGGCAATGGCTTTGGGTGTAACCCATTTGCTGAAATCCGCGCTCGGCATTCCCTCCTTGTTCGCCAAAGTGAGAATGATACTGGGGGCAATGGCATTGACCTGTACATTCACCGCCTTACCCTCTTCTGCCAGGGAACGGGTGAGAGCGATGACTCCCGCTTTGGAGACCTGATAGGCTGCCCGATTGGCTTTGGGCTGAAGCGCTGCCAGGGCGGCGAGATTGATGATCGTTCCGGACTGTTGTTTGGACATCCGTGGCATTACCGCTTTACTCATCACGAAAGCCGATTTGAGATTCAATGTGATCATGTGATCCCATTTTGTTACATCCGTATCCTGTACCGATTTTCCGGCAAAGAATCCCCCCGCAATGTTCAACAGGATATCCGGGGACAATCCCTGCGTCTCCAGTTCCTCGAGTACCGATTCTACGGCATCGAGATCCGTGACGTCGGTGGCGTGGGTGGATAAATTGTCCGGATGATCGAGATCCGCCTTGAGCGTTTCCAGGGATGATGAATCCAGGTCCAGAGCGGCGATCCGGATTCCGGCCTCGAGAAAGATGCGGGTGACCACACGGCCAAGTCCACCTGCGGCGCCGGTGATGATAGCTGTTCGGGTGTCAACTGACATGGGTTCTCCTTGTTTGATTGTTGGCATTGTAAAGCCATAAACCTGTCACCCGATGTCCTGTTACCGGGTGACTCTGGTTTATACAACACACGATCCCCCCCGGGAGAATTCCCACAATTTGATCGTGACGATTAGGGAGTTTGGGGTGGGTATGACTCCAGGCGATAGAGAAGACAGGTGTTGGCTGGAATCCGAATCTGCAGGGTATGATCCCGATGTTGGAGAGACTCCTCCGACACCACCTCGGACCATGATCCTGAGGCGGCGAGTCCGTACTCTGAGAGATCGAGAGTCGCTGAATCATCCGTTGTGGCCGTATTGAGCACCACCAGATAGTGATCCGTCTCCGAGGATCGGAGAATCGCATAGAGATGGTCCTGAACCCGTACGTCGGTCCAGCCGAAGCCCCGAAGCGCGCTGGATCGTTTTCGTTCAGAGATGAGACGCCTGAGTCGGGGAACAAGAGTGGTTTCGGGATCCTCGAGACGATCCCAGGGCATCATGCGGCGATCAAAATAGTCGGGTGCCTTTCCGTCGATGCTGTCGGCCGTCGTAACGCCCTCCAGTCCCAGTTCGGTACCATAGTAAATCATCGGGGGGCCCGGCTGGACCATAAGAAAGGTCAAACCCGACGCCAGTTTCTCAAGTTTTTCCGGACCCGTGTGGGTACTGAAGCGGGGTACATCGTGATTATCGAGAAAGGGCACGCGCTGTGTTGCTCTGGCCGAATCCTGCTGTATCCGGTGGTTGAGCAGGTGCTGCAGATTCTGAATGGAGTCGTTTTGGGCAATGGCCTCGATTACGCGGAAATAGAATGGAAAATCGAACAAAGCGTCAAAGCCGCAATCATCATATCGGCTGATATGGTGGGGATCGCCGGAAAACACCTCTCCGATAAGATAGAAATCCTTGCCGGCAAAATCACGAATATCGCGATTGTATCGTTTCCAGAACCACTCCGGGATATGGCGGACGGCATCCAACCGAAATCCATCACATCCGGTGTTGACGATCCAGTATCGGGATACGTCCATGAGATAGGAATAGACCTGTGGATTTTCCTGGGCCAGATCGGGGAGCCAGGCCAGCTCCTTGTTTTCCAGTTCGGTCTGGTTATCCCAGTTTTGAATTTTTGAGGATTCATCGGTAAAGCTGCGTGGATGAAACCAGTGCTGATATCCTTTTTCGACCCAGTTTTCAGGTTGCACCACCCAGGGGTGATCATATCCCACATGGTTGAGGACCATATCCAGCATTATTTTGATACCGCGCTTGTGAGCCTCTTGCACAATGGTTCGCACCTGTTCAAGCGTGCCAAAATGTTCATCCACACTGAAATGATCGACGGGATGGTAGCCGTGGTAGGCCCACCAGCCATGATGAGCTGCATCACTGTTGTCGATCACCGGCGAGAGCCACAGGACCGTGATGCCGAGGTCTTTGAGATAATCCAGTTTTTCGAGGACGCCTGCCAGATCGCCTCCCTGATACGTTTTCAGCGCCTCCGCTGATGTTGTATTTGCATCGTAAAACCGGTGACTTGTCGGAACCCCACCGGTGTCATTGCTAGAGTCACCATTGAAAAACCGGTCGATCATGACAAAATAAATGATCTCGTCTTCCAGGTTTTGTTGCGGAACTGGATGGGCGGATCGCTCCCGTTCGATTCGGGGTGTCCATTCGGGCCCCTGCGGTGGACCACAGGCAAGGTGAACGAGCAGCAGGAGGGGTAAAACAGACATACGAGGTGATTTCATAGGATCCTCTCTGTTTTCCTGGATGGTGTCAGACGGATTCGGCTGGCGTCATCTGCTGTGCGTATTGCAGCTGATACAGGCGGTGGTAGAGCCCTTTTTGCGCGAGCAGTTCGTGATGACGCCCCACCTCTCTGATTTTTCCTTTGTGGAGCACGATAATCCAATCGACGCTTTTGATGGTTGAGAGACGATGGGCAATGATCAGGGATGTACGATGAGTCATCAGCTTTCCGATGGCGCGGGTGATCAGCTCCTCGGTTTCCGTATCCACGCTGCTGGTGGCCTCATCGAGAACGAGAATTTCCGGATCAAAGGCCAGAGCACGGGCAAAGGAAATCAGTTGTTTCTGACCCACGGACAGATTGCTTCCGCCTTCACGCAGCTCTGTCTGATATCCATGCGGCAGATCCATGATAAATGAATGAGCATTGACCTCTTTGGCTGCTTTGATGACCCGGTCCATTGAGATCGATTTGTCTCCGAGCCGGATATTGTATTCCACCGTACCTGAAAAGATAAAGACATTTTGCGATACCAGACGCACGCGGGATCGTACATCGAGCACATCCAGACGGGACATATCCCGTCCGTCCAAAAGTATACGTCCGGATACCGGTTCGTACATACGGGTTAAAAGATTGATGATGGTGGTTTTACCGGCGCCGGTGGCCCCCACGATGGCGACTTTTTCGGCCGGCCGGACATGAAAAGAGATCTCCCGCAGTACCATTTCGTCCGGATTGTAGGCAAAGGAAATCTCTTCAAAACGGATATCCCCCTTTGCTGTGGGGAGGTC
This sequence comes from uncultured Cytophagia bacterium, assembly GCA_964413725.1. GTDB lineage: Bacteria > Zhuqueibacterota > Zhuqueibacteria > Residuimicrobiales > Oceaniaggregativiventaceae > CAYPUH01. The sequence goes on along the minus strand of CAYPUH010000090.1, from coordinate 6,767 downwards.
GATCTTGTTCTCCGGGGTGAGTTGTTGTCTGGGTTCATCCAAAAGTTTGAAAATACGTTCGCTGGATGCCATGGCGCCCTGCATGATGTTGTATTTTTCTGACAAATCACGGATCGGGTGGAAGAAGCGTTGCGCGTATTGGATAAAGGCGACAACCACTCCGATGGTCAGGGTCTCGTCCAGGATCTGAATACCTCCGTACCACAGGATCAGAGCCAGGGAAACCGCACTGATCAACTCGACGATGGGGAAAAAGATGGCATAGTATTTAATGGTTTTGAGATAGGCTTCGAGATGATCCCGGTTGAGATGGACAAAGTGTCTGGCATTGCGCGTTTCGCGATTAAAGATCTGGACAACGGCCATGCCGGTAATGTTTTCCTGAAGATAGGTATTGATTCTGGCGATACGGGTCCGGATTTGTCGATAGGAATCTCGCACTTTGCGGCGGAAGAGAAAAGCGGCGTAAAAGATAAATGGCAGGACGATAAAAGTGACCAGCGCCAGCGACCAGCTCAGCTGGAGCATGACGAACACGATTCCGAACAGCAGAAAGATATCCCCAAAGATGGCTACCACACCACTGGACAGCATGTTATTCAGTGTTTCCACATCGTTGGTGGAGCGGGTGACCAGGCGTCCCACCGGATTTCTGTCGAAAAAGGAGAGGGGCAGTCGTTGCAGGTGGGAAAAAATGCGCATGCGGATGTCGTACATGATGTGTTGCCCGATCCACTGGGTCAGATAGGTCTGTCCGTAATGGAGTCCGAATGAAAGCACCAGAGTACCGATATAGAAGCCGGCGATCAGTTGCAGACCGTTGACATTGCCATTTTTGATATGTGTGTCGATGGCGATTTTGACCAGATAGGGACCCACCAGTTCGGCTGCCGCACCGGCGATGAGCAAAAGAACCGCGGCGATCACATGAAACCGGTAGGGGGAGAGAAAGGCCAATAGTCGTTTCATCAGCTGGTTGTCATACGCTTTTCCGACAATTTCATCATCCTGAAATTGAGTCGACATTCTGTATCTATCCTTAAAATTGTTCCAGTGATTGTTCGAGTTGTTGGCGCTCGTAGAGAGAGGCGTAGAATCCCTTTTGTGTCAACAATTCTTCATGGGTGCCGCGTTCGATAATCTTCCCGTCCCTAAGACAGATGATCTGATCTGCATGCCGAATGGTGGATACACGATGGGACGATATCACGCAGGTGCGGTCTTTCATCAATTCCCCGAGTTTGTTTAGGATTCGTTCTTCCGTGTAGGTGTCGACAGCAGAGAGAGCATCGTCCAGCAATAGAATCTTGGGCTTTTTGATAATGGCCCGGGAGAGGGCTGTTCGTTGTTTTTGTCCCCCCGAAAGGGTAACACCGCGTTCTCCCACCAGGGTGTCCAGACCCTGTGGAAATTGATCCAGATCGACACGGATCTGGGACGACTCTGTGGCTTCTTTGATTTCCGGAATCGAAATCGACGGGACGCCATAGGCAATATTTTCTTTGATGGTATCGGAAAACAAAAATGTCTCCTGCGGCACATATCCCACCTGGTGACGCAGAACCTGTTTGGGTATCGTCTCAATAGGATGACCGTCGATTCGAATCTGTCCTTCTGTGACGTCAAACAGTCTGGGTATCAGGTTGATGAGTGTGGATTTACCCGAGCCCGTGGCGCCGACGATGGCGAGGGTGGATCCCGAAGAAACCGTAAAGGATACCTGTTGCAAACTGGGATGGGTGCTGCCGCTGTATTGAAAAGAGACCGAGTCGAACTCGATCGTTCCCTCCAATTCTTTGATCGAGGAATTGGTTTGTGAACTATCCTGGATATCGGGCGTCTCCAGGAAAATAGAGTAAAGCCGTTGGGTCGAGGCCAGACCCTGTTGCCAGATATTGAGAACCCACCCGAGAGCGATCATGGGCCACGATAGCATGCCAAAGTAAACCAGAAAGGCAACCAGATCACCGATTTGAATCTCGTCAGCGATAGCCTTGCGTCCGCCAACCCAGATAAGAATAACGATGCCCACACCCAGCAACAATTCGATGATTGCACGAAGAGAAGCGCGAATTTTGGCCATTTCCAGGTTGCGATGAATGTATTCCCGGTTTTGTTGATCGAAATTGTCAATCTCGTGCTCTTCCTGTACATAGGACTTTATGATTCGGATACCGGACAAATTTTCCTGTACATTGGCAGTCAGATTTGAAAACTGTTCCTGAATGCGTCGAAAGGTCGAATGGATACGCGAGACCAGCCGATTGACAAGGAGTGCCAGAACCGGAAGGGGCAACAGGATCCATAGGGTCATTTCAATATTGATTTGAAACATCAGAGTAAGGGAAATACTGGCAACCAGGAGGGTATTGATCAGATACATAATTCCAGGACCCAGCATGGATCGTACGGCTTCTAGATCATTGGTGGCCAATGCCATCAATTGTCCGGTTTTGTGCCGATGATAGAATGTTTGGGACTCTCTGAGAAGGTGAGTGAAATAGTCGTTGCGAATGTCATATTCTATCGTTCGTGAGACACCGATAAGGGTGGTGCGCATCAGAAACCGGAACATCCCCTGTAGCAGGGTTACCAGCACAATCAGGAGCGCATAACCCGCTAGGATCTGCATGGGTCCTTCCAGTTGGATACCCTGACTGAGCAGTCGGTAAATGAAAGTCGAATTCAGCTCGGTATCCGATTCGATATATTTGATCCCGTCGCGCAGAATCCAGGGCGTGGTGAGCTGAAAACCAGTGGTGAACATGACGAACACGGTTCCGGCCAGCAGCTTGCCCTTGTAACGCGAGATATAGGGCAGAATGAAACGATAAAGCGGGCGAGTTGTTTTCATCTGTATGTTGTACTCCGGATTCCGTATGGACACAATCCAATTGAATTGCCATTACAATGGCAGATGTGGTTTGGATGTTGATCAACCCAAGATGAACTCTTGTTTCGTGGGGTTTTTCTGAAAACACATGGGTCCAAATCAGTTCAAACAAGAAAATCGTATGGATTATTGCATTAGAGTCGTTGATACGGGTTGGGGTATCCGGTACGGTCGGAGACCGAGTACCGGTCTGACCGGATCCGTTTCAAAACGGGTTTCAGGATCAGGAGGGATCGGCAGGATGAACCATGAACCTGAGGTGTCATATTCAGTTCGACAGCACCAATACCTCCGAAACAGTCCTCTGCACTGCATAATGGGTCGACAGTGTATCGAGACAATTTTGAAAGATGCAATAAAACAAATACTTGGAGCGCTTTATTGAAATGCGACAATATAAAAGAATGATGAACCAACAGCGTTTTTCACTTGACATTGGCACCCAGTTATGGTATTTTTAGGTGAAAAGGGGTGAACTGTGGTGAATTTTACCTAAAAACACCGTAAACGTATCAAAATCAGGTGAAACGGGTGTCGCATGGCTGGTCTGTATGGAACATATCGCAATTCAATGGACCCCAAGGGCCGCGTCGCCATTCCGGCGAAATTGCGAAACGCTTTTCCCGAAGGCCAGCGTGACAAGGTATATATTACCCGTGGCATTGATACCTGTATAACCGGCTATTATTACGATGAATGGCAGCGACTGCGCCATCATCTAAAGAAAGTCAATATTAACGAAAAAACCAAACGAAAACTCAAACGTCAATTTATTGGCCGGGGAGCGGAAGTCTCTTTTGATAAACAGGGCCGGATCATTATTCCACAGGACCTGATCGATTTTGCCGGTTTGAAAGATGGCGAGGTGTTGATCATCGGTGCGGACAATATGATTGAGATCTGGGATCCCGATGTATATGAAGCTGAAGATGATTTGTCTGAAGAAGAGGTGCAAAAGACCATGGGGTCGCTGAATCTGGACGATGTGGATCTGTCTGGAATGGATTCCCTGGAAGAATAGGGGAGATCGGATGAAGGCATATCATGATCCGGTGTTGATCGACGACATTCTTGACCTTGCCAACATCGGACAGGCCCGGCTGGTGGTGGATGCGACGTTGGGAGACGGGGGATATGCACTCGCATGTTTGCAGCATATGCCGGAAAGCGGTCGAGTGATTGGAATCGACCTGGATCCGCAAGCATTGAGCCGATCGTGTGATCGATTGCGGGTCTATGAAGATCGGATACGATTTGTTCAGGGCAATTACAGGAGCCTTGACTCGTTTTTGGACCCAACAGAAAGGGGAACTATTGATGCTGTGATAGCTGATCTGGGAATATCCATGCTGCAGGTCAGCGATCCGGAAAAAGGATTTATGTTTTCAGAGGACGGGCCTCTGTCGATGCAGATGTCGGGGACGGGAAAGACGGCCGAGGAGGTAGTGAACGAGAGCGATCTGGAGTCACTGGCACGGATCATCCGGGAGTATGGAGAAGAGCGACACGCGAAGCGAATTGCACGTGCGATTGTGGATGCCAGATCAAAACGACATATCCGTACGACCAGTCAACTGGCAAGGATCGTGAAAGAGGTGGTGAAGGGGCCCTATACGACAAAAAGTCTTGCACGGGTGTTTCAGGCCATACGAATTGAGGTGAACGACGAATTGACCGGTATACAGGAATTTCTACCCCACGCTCTGGATGCGCTTCGACCTGGCGGACGAATGGCTGTGGTTGCCTATCACTCGTTGGAAGACAGGCTGGTCAAGCGGTTTATTGCCGCAGAGGCCCGTCCCTGTACCTGTCCACCAGACCTTCCGGTCTGTGTTTGTCATCGAAAACCCCGGCTCAAGGCTGTGGGTAAACTCGTTCGTCCGGCAGAGGAGGAGGTGAGCCGAAATCCTCAGGCTCGATCTGCGAAGCTTAGAGTGGCGGAGAAGATATGACCGCATCCGGACGAAAATCGTCACCACAAACACGGTATCGCCGGTGGGTCGTCGGTGGCTTGATTTGTTTCGCGCTGTTCTCGGTGGTCAAAGTATGGCAGAATGTCCGGGTTGACCAGTTGAATCGTGAGAATGCCCGTTTACGCAGCCGGCTGGCTATGCTCGAGGATCGCAATGCCGTGCTGTTGGCCAGAGTCGAGGCGTTGAAACGGGAAGACCGTATCGTCAGAATCGCCAAAGAACAGTTGGGAATGGTAGAATCCACAACCAAAACGAGTATTCAATTAACGCCGGAATGATGCGCGCAGGTGACATAGGCATATGTTGGACTCCAACACGCCGTTCAGCAGTGCAATCAAGCATCTTTTTAGACACAAGGAACGTTGATCGGCATGAGCACACACGTACAGACAAACAATCAGTGGCGGCTTGCGGCATATTCTATAGCCGCATTTCTGTTTTTAATTGTCTTGATCGCACGTCTGGCTCAAATCCAGTTTATGCACAGGGAGACCCTAGAAGTGGCTGCCGACAGACAATACCAATGTGAAGTCAAATTAACACCGGATCGGGGTCAAATACTTGACCGTAAGATGAGGCCGTTGGCATTAAACGTGCCGACGGCGACGGTGCTCGGATATCCGAAAAAGATCAGTCAACCCGTGCACGTCAGCCGGACATTGTCCAGTACATTGGGTCACGCGCCGTCCTATTATTTGTCGAGACTGCGGGACTGGCGGGATTGTGTTACTCTGATCCGACATGTTCCTCGTGACGAGGCCCGAAAAATTGCCCAGATGAATCTTTCGGGAATTGAGATACAATCCGACTATGCTCGTTCCTATCCCCGGGGTCGGATCGCTTCTCAGGTGGTCGGTTTTACCAGCGTCGATGGGGAGGGGTTAAGCGGGGTCGAGTACAGTTATGAAAAGCTGTTGCGCGGCAAGCCCGGACGAGCCATTCTTCAGCGCACGGCCAGAAATACCGGTCTGGCATTTGAACGCCCAGAGTATCCCATCGTGGATGCCAGAGATGGCCGGGATGTGGTATTAACCGTGGATTGTGTGTATCAACGAATTGTAGAGACCGAGTTGCACCGTACCCTGGTCGAAATGAATGCGGATAGCGGCAGTGTGGTGGTCATGAATCCCAAAAGCGGGGAGATTCTGGCCATCGCGTCCGAACCCAATTTCGATCCCAACAATCCATCGATTTTTCATCCATCGACCCAGCGGTTGCGTCCCATCACTGACCAGTTTGAGCCGGGATCGACGTTCAAGCTGGTACTGATGGCTGCCGTGCTCAATGAAGGATTGCGGTCTGTCGACGATACCGTTTTCTGTGAGAATGGAAAGTACGAGGTCATGGGGGAGAAATTACACGACACAGCCTCTTACGGGACGCTCAGCATGGCGGAGGTTTTGATCAAATCCTCAAATATCGGTATTGCCAAAACCGCGGAAACGATTGATAATGGAGTGATCTATCGCTATGCCCGTGATTTTGGCTTTGGCAGCAAAACGGGTATCGAGCTGGCCGGCGAGGCTTCCGGAAAGCTCAAACCTATGGACGAATGGTCCGGTATGACGCCACTGGCCATGTCCATTGGATATGAAGTGGGCGTGACTCCACTACAAATGTGTAATATGTTTGGGGTCGTTGCCAATGGTGGTATGTTACAAAAGCCTACCCTCATTCAGGCCATACGACGCGGCGATCAGGAACAGGTCCTGGATCGCTCCGATGCTTTTATTCGCTATGTGATCGACGAATCCACTGCAGATACCCTGCAGAGTTTGATGGAACGGGTGGTGTCCGAGGGTACGGGACGGAAGGCTTTTATCGACGGCATGCAGGTGTGCGGTAAAACCGGAACGGCGCGAATGGCCCGAAAGGATGGAACGGGTTATATCCCCGGTCAT
>CAYPUH010000089.1:0-14380 GCA_964413725.1 uncultured Cytophagia bacterium | reverse complement strand
TCCCCGTTCACGCAACCGAATCAGATCGGTGTACCCCTCCACGACCACCGCCCGATTCTCCCGGCGGATGGCCTCTCGCGCCCAGTAAAGACCATACAGAATGAATCGCTTTTTATAAATGTCCGTCTCCGGAGAGTTGAGGTATTTGGGAGAATCCTCATCATCCTTTAGACGTCGGGCACCAAAGGCAACAATCCGTCCCGACGGATTGCGAATGGCAAAGGTGACTCGTCCCCGAAACCGATCAAAACGTCGTCCGTTTTCCTTTTCAGAAACCAGGCCGGCCCTGACCAACAACCCGGGATTCACCGTTTTTTCTTCCGCATGTTTGAGCAGCCCATCCCAGCGGTCCGGAGCATAACCGATATCATAGGTTTTGATCATCTCCGTGTCAATGTCCCGGAATCGTAAATAGGTTCTCGCAGCCTCGGCTTCGGGTGAGTGCAACAGCGTTTGTGAAAAAAACTGCTGCGCCATGTCATGGACATAAAACAGCGCCTCTTTTTCCTTCAGCTGATCCAGATCTTCATCAGCCTCCGGCAGGACAATACCCGCAGCCTGGGCAAGCTGTTTGATGGCTTCGGGAAAGGTGATTCCCTCCATCCTCATCACAAAGGTGAACACATTCCCACCCGCACCACACCCAAAACAATGAAAAATCTGTAGTTCCGGATTCACACTGAAAGACGGTGTCTTTTCATGATGAAAGGGACACAGACCAAAATAATTGCGACCTTTTTTGCTGAGATTAAGATAACTGGAAACCACATCGACAATATCACTGGCATCCCGTATCTGCTCGACTTTGTCATCAGGAATTCTGACCATTCTTCATTCCATCACTTTTTGTTTCCCGCTTTCACCTACCTTTGACGCGACGCGTCATATCGATGAGTAGGGCGAACATTGAATATCATTGTACACCGCCGGGTTCAACGCTCATTGTCGCCGGTCAACGACAGCACATGGGTCAATCCAGACATCCAACTTAAAAAATCTTTCACTGGCAAGCAAGAGAAATGCTTTGCCGGGTCCCTTAATATACCCTTGCCGATTCAGAACGTCCAGAATATCAAAAAAAACTTGCATTTTTTAAGGATTCTTGATATGCTCAAAAAATAATTTCTACCTGTTAACCGTTGATCAGCAATGGAGACCCGCCTCGTGAGTAACAGGACACTCTGTCAACTGTTTGAGAATAGTGTAAAGCTCTATGGCGACAATGTTTTGTTGTGGGAAAAGAAATCCGGGTCCTATTCGGGAACCACATACAGAGAGGTTCAAAAAATTCTCCATCACGTAGCAGCGGGTCTGATGACGATGGGGATTCAATCCGGAGACCGCATCGCCCTCATCTCTGAAGGTCGCAATGACTGGGTGATCTCGGAGCTGGGCATCCTGTATAGCGGAGCGATCAATGTCCCTCTCTCCGTCAAGCTGGAAACATCCGAGATCAAATTTCGCCTGGCACATTCCGGTTGTCGCATGGTTGTGGTATCCGGGTCTCAGGCCGAAAAAGTCCTGGCCATCAAAAAAGACCTGCCCGAGTTGGAAAAAGTCATACTGCTTGACCCACCCGACGCACTGGACAGGGATGAAATGCCGTTTCAGGATCTTCTGGTCAGCGGACGGGAATTTCTGCAACACCGTCCGGATCAATTCGGGACCCGCTGGCAGAGCGTACAGGAAGAGGATGCTGCCAATATCTGCTATACCTCCGGAACCACAGCAGACCCCAAGGGCATTGTTCTCACCCATCGGAACTATACAGCCAACGTGGAACAGGCCTCAGCTCTGCTGCCGATTCCCGAGCGCTACTGTTCCCTGCTGATCCTGCCCTGGGATCACTCTTTTGCTCACACGGCCGGTATCTATACCCTGATGAAAAACGGGGCCAGCCTGGCTGCAGTGGAAAACGGCAAATCCGCCCTGGAAACGCTCCGCAATATCCCTAACAACATCAAGGAGATTCAACCCACATTTTTGCTCAGCGTTCCCGCGCTGGCACAAAATTTCAGAAAAAACATCGAAAAAGGCATCCGACAAAAAGGGCCTCGGGTAGAGGCGTTATTCAATCGAGCGCTCAAAACAGCCTATCGCTACAATGGACGGGGCCACAATCGCGGACGCGGCTGGCGTGCTCTGCTCAAACCCATCGTTGCATTGTATGACAAAATCCTGTTCAGCAAAATTCGGGAGGGATTCGGAGGACGTCTGGAATTTTTTATCGGTGGAGGTGCACTTCTCAACATCGAATTGCAGCGTTTTTTTTACGCGATTGGCATCCCCATGCTTCAGGGCTATGGATTGTCAGAAGCAGCACCCATCATCTCGGCCAACGTACCGGCCCACCACAAGCTGGGATCCTCCGGCCGCATTGTACCCAACCTGGATCTGAAGATATGTAGCGACAACGGTGATCCGCTCCCCGTCGGCGAAAAGGGTGAAATCGTTGTCCGAGGTGAGAATGTGATGGTGGGATACTGGAAAAATCAAACGGCCACCCGCGAAAGCGTACGTGATGGTTGGCTCTATACAGGCGATATCGGCTATCTCGACCCGGACAACTATCTCTATGTCCTCGGACGGGAAAAGAGCCTGTTGATCAGCAATGACGGTGAAAAATTCAGTCCGGAAGGGATCGAAGAGGCGCTCATTTCATTTTCACCGCTCATAGACCAGGTCATGCTCTATAACAACCAGTGCCCCTATACCGTTGCGCTGGTGGTACCGAACCGGGATCAGTTGAAATCTGTTCTGGACGCACACAATCTGAGCAGTGCCGATCCACAAGGACAACACCTCTTGCTCGACACCCTGCAGGAGATGTTGGACGGCTTTAAGGAGACCTGTCAGCAGGAGGGTCTTTTCCCCTCCAAATGGCTGCCCGCTGCCGGAGCGATTTTGGGAGAAGGTTTTACCGAGCAAAATCGTTTACTCAACAGCACCATGAAGATGGTTCGTCGACGTATCGAGGAGGTCTATTCCAATCGAATCGACTATCTCTATACCGGCGAGGGCAAGTCTCTGGACAACCATCAGAACCGCACCATTTTGTCGCGGCTTGATGAATAATCCGCTTCAGGCGCCCCGGCGGGGATCGGTATCGCGGATAATTTTACTCACATTGCTCTGATTAAACCCTTTAAATCCCTGGTTGCGCTCGATATCCTCCAGATGACTGGCGAGCGCCCCCTCGCGTTCAAATCTATCGGCAGCTTTTACGTCGAGCCGACGCTCTGAGACCAGCCGGGTCAGTCGCTGGGGATCCACCGACCGGAGTTCTCCACGCGTAAAGGCTTGTTTCAAATAGTCAAAAGAACTAAATGGCGGCATCATGTCAATACCCAGGTCGGCCAGATCCTCTTTAATGGGCTCAAAATCGAACCGGGCGGCGAGGTGGTGCAACCCTCCCGAGAGTATAGAGTCTCCATGCAACGCACACCACAGTCCCACCGTTCCCAGCTCATCCGGTTCTGCAAGAGGCTGGTGAGCAAAATCGATGTCCACCTCCTCCAGTGCCAGATCCAGATCCAGAAATAGGGCGTGTCCCGTGGTGGGGTTTTCCACAACCTGAGCACCCCAGCCGGCCTCGTCTCCGGCATAAAATGTTTCCCGGCAGACAAAGCCCAACTGTTCAAACAAACGTACCAGCTGGACAAAATGACGTCGTGAGCTGCGAAAGGTATGATGATCAAAATTAGCCCATCCCAGCCCCAGACGATCCTGCCGGGCTCTTTGCATCTGTCCTGCCCAGTTTTGGCATTGCCAGTACTGCCGTTCTGAATCCATGACCACGTGAGTAGCCGCCTGTTGACCCACGGAACGGACCAAGGTCTCTACCCGACGGAGAGCATCTTCCATCAAAGCTGTCTCATCCTGCCCGCCGCGTGGACGCGTTTGCCACAATTCAATAGCATCAATCACCCGGGAGTGATGACCAGATGAAACAGAAGACGGGTTCCACTGCTCGGAAGACCGACGCTCAACCACCCACAAACTGATACGATCCTCGAGGACACAACACTGCCGGTACTCGGCCAGAGAATCCCCCTCGATCGTCACCGGAAGCGCGTTCGCAAGAGCAAAGGCTTCGAGGTGTTCAACCCGCAACGCGACCCCCCGGGCATCGTTTGTACCACCTGTCAACTTAACCGCGGGTAATGTTGAGCCGCTCAAACGATACAACGACGGCCACTCTCCGTCCGGACGATATCCCACTGCTTCCAGTTGGGACCGTGTTTCGTTGTCCGCGTCAACGCTAATGTGATCCACCCAATCCAGCAGCCGGGTGCCGGTCATCTGACCGAGTCGTTCCCGCCACTGCAAAAGCACCGGCTGCTCACGGCAAAACGCCTCCAGACGCGCATCGATCCAGTCTGCTGCATCCGGATATCGCTGCCAATGAACCCTCATATAAACCTCTTGTTTTGGTTTACCTTCCGGACACACAATTTCGGTCCAGCGTGAAAAGTTTTATAAAATAGGGGCTTTAGGAATGAAATACAACTGTTTTCCTCATGCTGCAGATCTTGTAACCTCAGAGAACGGCAACAGGTCGCTAACGATGATTGGACTCTAAAACATCCATGACATCGAGTCCATATGGACATACGCGATTTGTGTGCTTGAATTCTTTTTTTTGTTTCAGTATTTTTTCAAACAACCTGTCGCGCAGGAGACGAGAAACAAGCCGGCAATAGTGAATGGTACCGGTCATATCGATACCATTCCGGGGGAGCAGCACCCTTGCAGAGGGAACCGGGACTCGAAGGATATGGGTTCCAATGCGGTGCCCCGACGTCTGTGCGTGCCCTGTTACATTCAGTAGGCACGGATTAACGGATCGTCATGTCTAGAAAGAACGTATGGTATAAACGGATGGGAGCGCGCTATGGGTCGCAAACCCAAAACGGTAAAGGAAAAAGAAATCTTTTACTATTCCAATGAAACGGACCTGTCAGAACTCGATGCATCTGACAAGGAGAAATTGCTGAACCGGGTGTCTGGCTTTGTCTATAAAGAAAGAATTAAACGGATAGAGTCGATATTGCACCAACGGACCCGTTACCTGACGGTCGCTCTGGAGGAAATATCAAAACCACACAATGCCAGCGCGGTACTCCGCTCATGTGATGCCTTTGGTGTTCAGGATCTTCATATGATCGAACGCCGCAATCCCGCTCGAATACAACCCACCGTCACGAGTGGTTCCCAGAACTGGATAACGGTATACCGCTACCGCAATCCCCATCAGGACAACACGCTTGTTTGTCTGCAGCGATTGAAACAACAGGGATACAAAATCGTCGCCACCACCTTGCACGAGGACAGCATCCCATTGCAGTCGCTGCCCATCGACAACAAACTCGCCCTTTGGTTTGGCACCGAAAAATTCGGGTTAACCGAAGCTGTCTATGAACAATCCGACTATAACGTTCACATTCCCATGCAAGGATTTGTTCAAAGTCTGAATATTTCAGCCAGTGCCGCCCTGTTTCTCTATTCGCTGACGCAACGGATTCGAACCGAACGGGAGAACTGGGCGCTTTCTGAAAACGAAACGTTGGACCTGAAACTGGACTGGCTGTTACGTATATCGCCAGGCGGAAAACAATTGTTGGAGGAGATAAAAACGCAGGGATGTTAATCGAAGGAACCTGAGAAGGAAAACTGAACAGGGGGTAAAGCTGAAAGCCACACCCCCTTAATCCACATGGGCTGTGATTATTCAGTCTCTATATTTTCACAGACAGTCTTTGTCTTTAATGAATCACTCGCTGGCAGCACGGATTTTGGTATCGCTGCGGAGATATCCCATATAGAGTCCGTCTGTGAAGAATCTACCACAGAGCTCGCTTTCGAAATTTGTATCGGTGGCAATTGAATCTCCACGAGATCCACAGGATACTCACTTCCATACCCGACCATCCACACACCCAACAAGCAAGCAAACATCACCAGTACTGCCAACGCCTTCATTGTTCGACTCCAGACATTTGTTCAAACGGTCACGTTTTCCATTTGATATGCAAGGTGCATGCCAATTCAGCAATACAACCCAAAAACCATATTGGTCTTTATTTTTATTCACTTTAAGCCACAATCAAATAAAATGAAAAACTCGCAAGGTTGTGCCAATTCAAAACACCCCCTGACCGTGTCGATCGGTGTGATACACAAAAAAAGAGCGACATACAGTGGCGGAACCCATGGGTATGGTTCTGCTCCCGAATATATCGCTCTCCTCAAAAACAAATACAGGTTGTAACACCGGTAACCGGGCGCCGGTGCGGTTGGAATGAAAATCAGGGAAGACGCTGGATCTCAGAGTCGGTAAAGAGATCCGATTCATCGCGGCTGGTTGTGGAAAACTCTGATACCACAGCCCCCTCCGGTCCTCCCTGAAACCAATGCAGGGTATTGGGGTTAAGCGTATATTGGTCCCCTGGATTCAGGATGATTTCATTCCACACGGTGAACGTATCTTTCTTATCCTCAGGCACAGATGCCCTCGGTGTTTCTGTTTCAGGTCCCGGCACATAGAGATAGACCTGTCCCCAACGACAGCGAAAGGTCTCCTCTTTACCGGCTTCGTCCATGACCTCCGGATGCCGATGTTCCGGACAGATCTGTCCCGGAAAGAGCACCAGTTCTTTGGCACAAACACGGTCGGTGTTCACATAGACCACCAACTCCAATCCGATCTCCTCCAGCCGGCCCAGGCCCATATCTGCCACTTCAATGGCATCTTTTTCGTCCGGTCTGAGCACGATTCCGGCACTGTCAAGGAATGTCATTGCACGTTCGCGGGCTTGCTGTATCGTTTCCTGGTTCAACATGGCTCCTCCTCTCAAATCCTGTGTCAGATAACCCTAATAATACCATTCAAATACCGGCCACCAACCCATATCCTGGAATCTGTGTTAGCGGAACCCGGAAAAAAGCTTTGGGATGTTATTTAGTTTGTATCGCCAGCCAAACTCACCGATTCGGTGACGATATCGTATTGAATGTATTCTGACGACCGGATCCTCAACAGCATTAAAACTGATCCGGTGACCGCCCCTCCACCAGATAGGCCGTCATCTCGCCAAATCCCTTAATCGAATATGGGCCGACGCGTCTGGCCATAATCTTTCCGGTGATACCCACATAGGTGGCCTTGCTGATAATAATCTGTCCGGCGGATGCGATAGACTGCAGCCGGGCGGCGAAATTCATATTGGAGCCGATGGCGGTATAATCCTTGCGATCGAAACTGCCAATCTGACCCAGAATCACCTCTCCTGTATGAATGCCGATCCCGACATCGATGGTGGGACGACCTGTCAGCTCCCACTCCCGGTTAAGCCGGTCCAGTTCTGCATGCAACGCCATGGCCGCGTTAACCGCCAGCAACTGGTGATTACCCTGTGTCCGATCTGTGGTGAAAAGCGCCACGATCTCATCGCCAACATATTTGTCCACAATCCCATGGTGAGAACTGATAAGCGGTGTGATGGCATTATAATAATCGTTCAACATGCGTACGGCAGTGGATGGATCCATCTCTTTGGTCTTTTGACTGTAATTACGAATATCCGCGAAAAACATGGTGATCTCGAGTCGTTGACCATGGGTTGTATCGTGACGTCTCCCCACCAACGCTTCTTCCACATCCCGTGTGGCTTCCTGCCCCACCAGTACCATAAGCCGCTTGAATTTTTCTTCCTGAAAAATAAAGCTATCGATAATTCGCGTAACCGCCTCGACGAGCTGTTTATCGGAATCGGTAAAAAAACCCCCTTCTTCCTTGTTGATAAGGACCACGGAACCGAGAAACAACCCGGACATAAACATGGGCACCACCATGATGGTGTCGATTTCGCTGTCTGTTAGCTGATGGTCGACAAGTATTTGGCCTTGTTCCTTGGCCTGACGGATCAAATTTCCTACCAGATGATAGTCATTCTGGCTCATGGGTTTGGCGCCGCGAATGATTTTTCCGCCCGGAAGATGCCGGTCCCGTTCTGAATCATAGAGCGTTATGAAACCGATTTCCGATCCCACAGAATTCAGGATGGTCGTGATCATCTGATCCAGCGATTCACCCTGATCCCGGGATTCATCGCGAATTCTGTCCAGATCCTTCATGACCTGATTTTCCAATGTCACCCGGCGCTGTTCTTCTTTCCGAAGCATATCATTCAGGACATCATCCAGACGCATCTCCACCAAGGTCACCACAATCTGATCGTAATCCCCGAATTCGCCGGAGGATTTGTTCAAAAGGATCAGTGCTCCAAGAAAACGAGCAGATGTTGCAATAGGAATCGCGAGCAAATTGCTGACAGAGGGCCAGTCAGGTATGTCTGTAACCTGCTCTCCCGTATCCTCGACGTTGCGGGCCAACGTCAATAGCTGTTCGTCCTTGATCTCAAGTTGACCCCGATCGTAACGACTGAGCAGTCTCTGACCCAATTCCGGATCACTGCTGGTAACTGCCATGGTCTGTACATCGAGTAATTGAGCCAACTGATGAAGAAGATTGGGTAAAAACTCCTGAACATCTCCATCATGGTCACAGATTTCATCAATTCGATGATACAGCTTTAACAAGGCAGTGGCTTCCGGAGAACTGGAGATGCGATCCCATTTTGTATCCATAGGATGCCTAATCCTTATGCTGAAACTCGGGGGAGACGAACGATCGGTTGAACCTCATGTCAATGATGGCATCTGTCTCCCGGATTACTGATGACAATTTTATATCCCTCAGGGAGGGCCTGATCGCGTTGTAAACGCCATCGTGAATATTGGTACCCGGATCAGCGTAAAAACCGCAACACGCTTTGAATCCACTCGCGTTCAAATATCTGCACGCTCTCTCCGGACGGAATCCGGAGGCGCCATTGAGTTAATTTTTTCTGCGTCGCTGTATAGAGATCTCTTTCAAACTGTAAAAATTCTGTTGCCACGGGCAACTGTTTTCGAAACAGCTGATGTGTATCCAGAAATTCGGAGCGATCCGAATCGGGATACAATTGATCCCTCAATGACCGGATTCGTTCGTTCAATTTCGACCCGTCCGCTCCGTTCAGGCTTTCGGGCAGCTCACCTCCGAGGACCCAGACGGGGACGGCAACCCCTGCGATGGGTTCACCCAGAATACACCACATGGTGGTCAGAGCGGGGTTTTCACCCGGCCGGACTCCCTGGAATACCACTGCTGACACGGTCCGATACCGGTTGATGCTGTTTCGAGTAGGAATATACCCTCTGGGAGCGCCTTCGATGGAGCCGTTAAACGGTAATGGATATGGATCGAGTTCGGTACTCACCAAATCCCGTGTAACTCTCTGCAGGATCGTCTCGGCATTGAGATCGTCCCGGTCCACCGCTTGCTGAAACAAGTCCCGAGCCCGATGCATTCGAAACGTACCGTAAGCGGGCGTTTCCTGACCGGTCATGGAAAAATTGGCGCGGATCAGAAATCCTTCCGGAGCATGAAGGCCATCATTGGCATCAAATTTGGTAAATGTGGTGTTACCTGTTTCATAGAACGCAGCACCACCAAAGGCGTCGATACAGCCAAAATTGGCTTGTGTACCCCGCTTTTGAATGTTGGTTGTTCGCAACAAGGTTTCAAAATCCTCAAGAGAACGACAGCGTCCCAGGGCTTTCTTCATGAAAAAGCCTTCTGTATCCACGCTGTCACCGGGCTGGTCCAGCGACTCGGAATTCATGATCGCAAAACCGGCCCGATTCACACCCATCCACACCTGGGTCGTGTCATTGGCATTGATGACGCCAACAAAATCGTATTGAGGACCATGAAAATAGGCAATCTCATTCTCGCGCGTGCTGCTGTCCCGATTTTTCCACAATAGCGCTCGTCCATCCACGGTGGCGCGACCGGCAGCCAGTCCCACGGTACATGCCTCTGCAGCAGTCGAAAAGAGCAAAAGTAACACCAGGAGAAACAGACCTTGCGGTAATCGATTCATAGTCAGGCTTTGGTTTTGACGTCCAACTTTCCATACCGGTTGCCTTCGAGCAACAGGGTTCTGAGTTCATGTTCATCCAAACCATAATGCATTTCGCCATAAATGGCAACAGATATCTTGCCCGTCTCCTCCGAGACCACGATCACCATCGCATCGCTTTCCTCGGACAGGCCCAGGGCAGCCCGATGACGGGTACCGTAATCAGATTCCACTTCGATATTTTCCGTCAAAGGCAATATACAGCGCGCGGCTTCAATGATATCATTCTGAATGATGATGGCCCCGTCGTGCAGGGGAGACCGTGGATTGAACACACTCAGAATTAGGGGTGTGGTGACTTCGGCCTGAATGCGCACGCCGGACTCGATATAGGTACGCAAGCCGGTCTCCCGACCCAGTACGATCAGGGCACCATAGCCCCGATCCCGCAGGTCTACCGTCGCCTTGACCACTTCATCCACAACTTTGCTGCCGCCGACCTGGACAAAAAATCTCACAATCCGGCTCTGTCCGATATAGATCAACAATCGCCGCAATTCAGGCTGAAACAAAATCACAAACGCGATCAACCAGACGGTTCGCAAATTATCAAAAATCCAGCTGATTCCCCGCAATTGGAACAAGGGAGCAATAACCGAAAAAATCATAATGATGACGAGACCAAAAAACATCTGAGCCGCACGGGATCCCCGCAAAAAGGTATAAACCCGGTAAATAATATAGGACATGATGGCAATATCCACCACATCCATCACCGTTACGGGAATAAAGCCAATTTTAAAAATAACCAATGACATAGACAGGACCATCAAGAACAAGAGTAAGAGAACGGAATCGAATGGACCTCAGGTCTTTGAGGATTCAATGTCACCGCCCCGAATGGCATCGGCAACTGCCAAAGCCCTGTGAGCGGCCTGAACATCGTGAACACGGACAATATGGGCGCCCTTGAGGGCACCGGCTGTGATCGCGGCCAGACTGCCCTCCAGACGATCTTCCGGTGGTAAATGAAAGGGTTTGCCCAGAAAGGACTTTCGTGACGGTCCGATGAGAACGGGACGATTCAATTCATTAAAATGGTCTAGATTTCGTAAAATCGTATAGTTGTCCTGCACGCGTTTGCCGAATCCGAGCCCCGGATCGACAACGATGGAATCCATAGGAATACCGGCCAGAACCGCAGCTGCGACACGGTCGCGTAGAAAGGCCATAATATCAGCCACCACATCGTTATAATGTGGATTCACCTGCATGGTTTTGGGCGTGCCCCGGATATGCATGAGAACGAGGCCGGCGCCACTTTCATGCACCACGCGGCTCATATCGGAATCAAATGTGAGGGCGCTGATGTCATTAACGATGGAGGCCCCCCGGCTCAGGGCGGCCTCGGCCACACCCGCCTTGGTGGTATCGATGGAAACGGGTACGCTGATTCGATCCCGGAGCCGTTCCAGCACCGGTATCACGCGACTCAGCTCTTCCCCCTCACTGACCGCATCGGAACCGGGTCGCGTGGATTCACCGCCGATATCGATCATGTCAGCACCTTCAGCAACCATCGTCAATGCCCGGTGCAGCGCCATATCCGGGTCATAATGTTTCCCTCCGTCGGAAAATGAATCCGGCGTCACATTGAGTATTCCCATAACGAGTGTCTTTTGCCCCAAGGGCAGACACCGATGTCGGAGTTTCCAAAGCATCGTTCAATCTGCCGGCTTGAGTTTGATGCGCCATTTGCTCGTATCCGGTTTTGTCAGAGTAAAGAGTCGGTTTCGAGCTCGATCAGCATAGAGATCATCCTCTCCGCGATTCAACCGGATACGATTGCGATAAGCCTCGATAGCTCGGGCCGTGTCTCCTCGGCTCTCATAAATATAACCGAGGTAAAGATAGGAATCCGGATGTCGACCAAACCGGACCGCACGTTCAAACAACGCCTCGGCATTGGCCACATCCTCTGCATTGTAATAATAAACGCCAAGATTGTAGAACGCAACCGGATTGTCGGGATCGATTTCCAACACCCGGTTATATATATCCATCACTCGATCCAGACTCCCTTCGGCCACAGCCAGCTTTCCCAAGAACAACAGGCCATCCACCGAACGGGGATGAATGTCCAACAGCTTTTTTGCGGCGCGGTCTGCATGTGCCTTGTAGTTTTGAAAATAAAGAGTATTGGCAAGATAGAGACGAACCTTTTCATTGCAGGGATTGATCCGGAGGCTATATCGCAACGCAGCTTCTTTATTGGCAAAGCCAAACGGTTTCAGCCGACTGCGGTGCAGGTGGGCCAGATTGGCATAACTGTCCGGATTGAGTGGATCGATATCGATCGCGATCTGGAAATTTTCTTCAGCCTTTCCCCACATCTCCTGAAGCAGATAATAATAGCCCATCAACCGGTAGGATTCGGCATGAGTGCTGTCAAACCTCAATACTGTGCCCTCACAAAACCGCAGCGCGGCCAACTGTTCGGAAGTTGAGGGTTTGCCCAGCCGTTGCTTTTCCACGCTGGCTTGCAATAATGAACGGGCCAGCAGGGAGCGGCTTTGGACGCGTGTGGTGTCGCTTTGAAATGCTGCACGGGCAGCCTCCACAGCGGGTTCGAACCGGCGCTCCACCAGCGCACGTTCGGCACGAGCCATCTGCCGGGCAACATCCACAGGGGGTACAGACACCGTTTCATTCGACGGAGCGAGATTCATAAAGTCGTGGATGGCCTTGATCAGTTCACCGCTTCTATCCATCAGTTCACCGGAATCCAGCGTCACTCCGTCCCGTTGAATGCGCTCCGGATGCTTCAGGTCAACCATCGTCCAGTTCAGAGAATCGGCCGAGTGCCGGGTTTGGACCACGACATCCAGATCGATCCGTTGTCCATAGTCAACAAGATATAAATACAGGCAGGCCGAGTCGGGATCGATGGCGTCCCATAACCAGGTCGGGGGATAGGCCAACACATCCGGAGAATGGTGATCATTAATGACCTCCGAGGCGTGCCTGACCAGAGCCCAGGACAGGTCCAGATCCGAACCGGAGGGATCCGCAAAGAGTCCGATACGCGTTTCCACCGGAGGATGCCGGTCACACTGAGTCCAGCCCATTAAAAACAGAGCAAGGCCAATCATAACGATCGACCTTGCTCGTCTGGAAACGTTTTTGTGAGACAGTCTCATGGTCATACAGAGGGGCCCTGAACAATTATACTAGAGTATGAAACATTCAGGAAGCGGATTCGGTCGTGTCCTCATCCTCTTTTGCAGGTGTCTCCGTGGCCGCATCGGATACCGTGGATGAAGAGTTCTTGTCAGCCCTGGGTTTCGCTTCCCGGCCTTTTTTTTTGGATCCAGACTTTTTATTCTTGGACTTGAGAGGCGGCAATTCCTCTCCGTTGATGAGCTTGTCCACATCTTCCCCGTGAAGGGTCTCGCGCTCCAGCAGGGCATTGGACAGTCGATGCAACGTATCGAGATTTTGTCTTAACAGAGTCTCGACATCCTTGTCCGCTTCTTCGACGATACGACGGATTTCCGCATCGATCATCTGAGCCGTGGCTTCACTGTAATCCCGGTGTTGAGAAATCTCGCGTCCCAGAAAGAACTCTTCCTGTTTTTCGCCATAGGTCAGCGGTCCCAACTTTTCGCTCATTCCCCATTCACAGACCATTTTGCGGGACAATTCGGTGCCTCTCCGGATATCATCACCGGCTCCCGTGCTCAACTCGTTGAATACCAGCTTTTCGGCAGCACGTCCGCCCAGCAGTTGTCTCAGAATGGCAAGACAATAGGATCGTGAATAGTTGTGTTTTTCATCCATGGGAAGCGTGGCAGTGATTCCCAATGCACGACCCCGTGGAATGATCGAGACCTTGTGGACCGGATCGGTGTTGGGTGTCAATTTGGCGGTAAGAACATGTCCCGCCTCGTGATAGGCGGTGGTCTTTTTTTCCTCATCGGTAATCAGCATGCTCTTGCGCTCGGTGCCCATCAACACCTTGTCTTTGGCCTCTTCAAAATCCTCCATACCGACCTTCTTTTTGTTTTTACGGGCAGCGAGCAACGCGGCTTCATTCACCATATTCGCGAGGTCGGCTCCGGAAAAACCGGGTGTACTTTTGGCCAGGACCGACATGTCGATGCCGCTGGCCATGGGAATCTTTTTCGAGTGGACCTTGAGAATACCCTCCCGGCCGCGGACATCGGGCCGGTCCACCACGATCTGGCGATCAAAGCGTCCCGGTCGCAACAGCGCAGAATCCAACACATCCGGACGGTTGGTCGCTGCCAGCAGTATGACACCTTCATTGGTCTCAAACCCATCCATCTCCACCAACAGCTGATATAGAGTAACAACCCGAGAGACATAACCGCAACCGAGACAGCCAACAA
>CAYPUH010000088.1:0-14558 GCA_964413725.1 uncultured Cytophagia bacterium | reverse complement strand
CGGCTGTGATCGCCTGACGGTAAATAGAGTCCTGCACATCGCCACAGGCAAACACACCCTCGCGATTGGTGTGAGTCCGACGATCGGTAACAATATAGTTGTGATTGTCGAGCTCCACCTGTTCATGGAACAGGTCCACATTGGGTAGATGGCCGATGAATACAAAGACACCATCGATGGGGTAATCCGATTCTTCGCCGGTTTTCACATTTTTAAGTCGCAGTTTTTCCACAGAATCGCTGCCGACGATTTTTTCCACGACCGTATCCCAGATAAAGTCCACTTTTTCATTATCAAAGGCACGCTGTTGCAGAATGGCATCCGCACGCAACCGGTCTCTACGGTGTATAATGGTGACTCTTTCGGCAAAACGGGTCAGAAAGAGGCCTTCATCCAGGGCACTGTTGCCGCCTCCGATAACGGCGACGTGTTTGCCGGTAAAGAAAAAACCGTCGCAGGTGGCGCAATATGAGACGCCTTTACCGATCAGTTCTTCTTCACCCGGAACCCCAAGACGTTTGGGTGTAGAACCGGTGGCAATGATCACCGATTTGGCTTTATAGGTTTTATCTGCAGTATAGACCTTTTTGATCTCTCCGGTCAGGTCGACTTTTGTCACGGTGTCATAAACAAATTCGGTCCCAAATTTTTGGGCTTGTTTTTCGAACAATTGATACATTTCGAATCCACCCAAGCCATCGGGGAATCCGGGAAAATTTTCCAGATCATCGGTGAGCGTAACCTGACCGCCTCGTTCCATTCCAGAGATCAACAGGGGGTTCAGGTTGGCTCGGGCGGCATAAATTGCAGCGGTCAAGCCAGCAGGCCCGGATCCGATGATAATGACATTATACATGATAGCCTCCAGTGATAGTCCTTGGCATTTCAGACGTTTTCGTATCGTTGCGTACCCATTCAGTCTGATTAGATGCCCGAGAGTACAAAAGTATTCAAAGTTTTTGGTTTATACCCGTACTATCCGGATGCTGCTTGAAGATTTCGGGTCATACAGGATTTGGCAGATCCACAAATGTGATGCTCAGGTTAAACTCGTTTTGGAGCAGATCACCAAGGGCTTGAATCCCGAGTCGTTCGGTGGCATAATGGCCGGCTGCGAGGAAATGAATCCGACCTTCCTTGGCTTCATGCAGAGAGGGCTCTGCCGGTTCACCGGTAATATAGGCATCCAGCTTGTCGTCTAATGCCTGTCTGAGATATTTTGATGCTCCTCCGGAACAGACTCCGATGGATTGTATTTTGTCCGGACCAAACGCGAACACCAGGGGTTTGTTTTGAAAGATATGGGTAACGGTTTCGACCAGGAGTTCCGGTGAGCAGGGCTCTGGCAGCGTCCCCTTGACGCCGATGTCGGCGAATTCAGACACATTTTCGAGTCCGAGACGATTTGCGGCGACAGCGTTGTTGCCGATGACTGGGTGTTTGTCCAATGGCAAGTGGTAGGCCAATAGAGTGATATCGTTCTCCAGGAGGATTTTAAGGCGATCACGAAAGGCGCCCTGGACGACGCGGGAATCCTTGTTCCATAAAATCCCGTGATGGACAATCACCATTTCGGCGTCTTCATTGACAGCGGTCTGAAACAACTCCAGGCTTGCGGATACGCCTGTGACCACCCGGCTGACCCTCTCCTGACCGTCGATCTGGATTCCCTGTGGTCCATAATCCGTGACGTCTTCGATATGCAGATAATTGTTTAAAAAGGATACAATGCTGTTTTTGCTGATCATGCAGGCTCCTTGAATGGTTTGAATGAATCCAGATGGATTGTTTTGCCTTGTTTTGAAGATTCATAGATTGCCAGAATCAACTGAAGCGACCGTCTCGCTTCCGGGCCATTCACCCGGGGAGAGGTTCGGGTTTGAATCGATTCGATAATGTTTTGATATTGATTCACAAAGGGGGAGACGTCGATGTCGGTTGGGGAGGATGCTCCACCTTTGGATCCTTCGGGGTTGACGACAGGATCGCTGCCCTGAATCTGTTTAAAGGCCATACGTTCACCCTCGATGATAACAGTCCCCAGGGTACCGTGAATTTCCAGTCGTGCCGGCAGTCCGGGATAGGTGGCCGTGGAGGCCTGGATGGAGCCCAGGGCGCCGTTTTCGAACTCGAGTATGGCGACACCCAAATCCTCCACCTCGATTTGGTGCGCCATCGTTTTGGTTTTTGCAGCAATCCAACGTGCCGGCCCCATTACAGATAACAACAGATCGATAAAATGGATACCCTGATTGATAAAGGGACCCCCGCCATCCAAAGCCCATGTGCCTCTCCAGTCACCAGAGTCGTAATAGGATTGCGCACGATACCATTTGATGATGGCATCTCCCTGAATCAGTTCACCCAGCGCGCCTTGGGTGATCATTTTTTGCAAATCGAGAATGGGTCTCAGAAATCGGCACTGACTGATGACCGACAGCGTGACACCTTGTTCATGACAAGTCCGGATGAGTGCATCGGCTTTATCCAGCGAGACATCTATAGGTTTCTCGACCACCACATGTTTCCCGGCTTTGGCTGCCTCGATGCCCAGATCCGCATGAAGACCGGATGGAGTGGTAATGATAATTGCGTCGAGGTCGGGGCGACTGATAAAATCAGCATAGTCTGCGTTCCAGTCCAACCCGTTCTGAGTCGCGGTCTCTTTCGCCTTGTTCCGATCGTGATCACAGACAGCGATGATTTTTGCATGTTGGAGTTGTTGAAACGCTTTCAGGTGTGACGCGGCAACTGAACCCGTACCGGTCAGGCCAAAAGAAAGAATCGAGTCCATACTATTCTCCCGGAGGTTAGACAGGTCATGACTCATTCATTGGATTTGGGTGCAAAGTGATTGTGATGTACAATGGCGTTTAAAGGGCGTTTCGGGACATGCAAGACATTCTGATCGTCCAGATAATATTTGATGGAATCCGACATGGGTTCGCTGACGGGATATTCATCAGGGTAGCCCAGTGCGAGAACGGAATCCACGTCATAATGTTGCGGAATCCCGAACAGGGTTTTCACGGCTGGTCGTTGCACCGATCCAATCCAGCAGGTACCGATGTCATATGCGAGTGCGGAGAGGATCATATTTTCAATTGCAGCACCCGCGTCATGTTCTCCACCGGTTTTGCGTATGGAGCGATTGATCAGGGTGACGATATAGGCTGCCGGCCGTTTCCCCTCCGGAGGCGGACCAATGGTTTTGGGCAGATAACCGGCCCAGGCTGTAAGCTCGAACAGTGATCCCCGCTCCGGGTCGGTATCCACAATGATATATTCCAACGGTTGCAGATTGGCTCCCGACGGTGCCATCCGTCCGGCATCCACAATGGTCGTCAAGTGTTCCGAACGAATCGGTGTTGGTTTGAAGCGGCGAATGGTTCTGCGATGGTGAATCAATTCCATGAGGGACACGCCTGACCTCCTTTTACTAGCATGCATGGGACGAGTGCGGTGAATTCTAGTCGTTGTGTGCAAATGACCATTTAACAATTTAGAGAGTTGACCTGAAAATACAAGGAAAAACCGTATCAGAGGGTACAGAGGTCGGGAACAGGATGGGTCCTGTCCATGCGGCAGGTGCTACAGTAAACCGTGTCTGTTATTGGCAGAAGCTGGCCGGGTCAAAAAAGGTTTGAAAGTTTCTGATTTTATGATATATTTACAAGATGCGGTTTTTTCCCCTGGATTTGTTTCGTCCAGGCATAGGCCGTTTCGTGGGGCGATGATATGGCTGTTTTAAGATAGATTGCCGGATTGGGTTGTCTGAAAGCTTGATTCGGACAGCACAAACAGGAGTGTATGATGAAATTAAAAGATCTTCTCGACAGAGACGTCGTTCGAATTCCACTTACAAACACTTCCAAATCGGGGATTATCGGGGAGCTGGTGGACATTCTGAATCAAAACAACAAGATCAAGAATCGGGATGATGTGTTAAAGGCGGTTCTGGAACGTGAACAGGTGATGAGTACAGGTATGGGAGGGGGGGTGGCCATACCCCATGCGAAAACCGATGCTGTAGATCATCTGGTGGCCGCTTTCGGGATGACGAAAGAGCCGGTGGATTTTGAATCCATCGATGGAAAACCCGTTCGCTTGATTTTCCTGTTGGTGGGTCCCACCGATCAGACGGGTCCCCATCTCAAGGCGCTGAGTCGTATTTCCCGACTCATGCATCGGGAAGAGTTCCGGCAAAAGTTGTCGGCGGCCGGCGACAGCGATAAAGTCATCGATGCGATCGAAAAGGAAGAACAAAAGTATTTTGCCATCTGATTCTGCGGTTAATAGAATCAGATCATATCTGATCGGGTACGGGGTCTCGGTGAGGGAGACCCTTTGTTGTGTAGAAACCAAAATCACGAGAGAAACATGAAGATTCAGTCTGTAACCGGAACACGGGATGTTTTACCGGAAGAGCAAAAATATTGGCGAATGATAGAGAACAAGATCTACGAGTTGACCACATTGTATGGATATCAACGGGTCGATCCACCCATTTTTGAGAAAACGGAATTGTTTGTTCGGGGTGTGGGAGATACCACCGATATTGTTGAAAAAGAGATGTACACATTTCTGGATAAAGGTGAGCATTCGTTGACGCTCAGACCTGAATTCACGGCCGGAGTGATGCGACTGTACCTGAAAAATGGAATGCACACCCGTCCCAAACCGGTGAAACTCTTTTCCATAGGCCCGGTATTTCGCTATGAGCGTCCACAGGCTGGCCGATTTCGGCAACACAATCAGTTCAATGTTGAAGTATTAGGGGAACCCGATCCGGCTGTGGACATGGAAGTGATGTCATTGGCCTGGGATCTCTATGCTGCTTTGGGATTTAAGGGACTCACCTTCCAGTTGAACAGTACCGGATGTCCCGCCTGTCGACCCGCCTATACGGAGACGCTCAAACAGTACTACCGGAATCATTATGATGAAATATGTGATGACTGCAAGCGACGACTGGATCGCAATCCACTTCGATTGTTGGATTGCAAGGTCCCGGGGTGCCAGGTCGTTTCCGCCAATGCCCCGGTGATCACAGATCACCTCTGCCAGGAGTGTGAGGATCACTTTGATCAGTTGAGGTTGTTTCTCGATGCAGAGGGACGTTCCTACGAGATCAACCACCGACTGGTACGCGGACTGGATTATTACACCAAAACGGTGTTTGAAGTTTGGGTGGAGGGAATCGGATCACAGAATGCCATGTGTGGTGGCGGTCGTTATGATGGCCTGGTCGAACAGCTGGGAGGGCCGAAAACGCCGGGAATCGGCTTTGGATCCGGTATCGAGCGCATCATATTGAGTATGAAGGAACAGGGACTGGAACCCGAGCCGTTATCCGGTCCTGAGGTGTTTGTCGCGCATATGGGCGCCAGTGCACGCGAGTATGCGATTCGATTGACCTATGAGCTGCGTCGACACAAAATAGCCACGCTGACCGCTTTTGGACAACGAAGTTTTAAATCCCAGCTACGCGAGGCGAATCGTCATAACGTCAAGGCGGCGGTGATCCTGGGCGAGGATGAAATGACCAACAAGGTCGCTTCGGTCAAAGTGTTCGAGTCCGGCGAGCAGATCAGTGTACCGTTGGACGATCTTGTGGAGACGTTGGCTCGAATTGAATGATCGGACCCCCTGATGACCGCAAACCGCCTTTCGCAATCACGAATCAAAACCCTTCGATCGTTGGCACAAAAAAAGGGTCGGGAGCGGGAGCAGCGATTTTTGGTCCAAGGGCTCCGACTGTGTGACGAGGCACTGAACAGTTCCACGCTTGAGGTAGAGTCGCTGATCGTGACACCGGAACGACTGGCAGATCCCCGATATCGTGGTCTTTTAAAGCAGACAGTCGACCACAGTGTTGAGCTGTATAGCGCTCCTGTCTCCACCTTTCAGCGATTTTCACAAACCGATACCCCTCAGGGCGTCGCCGCAGTGGTCCGGATCCCCTCACATCACCTGTCCGATTGGATCGACACACCTTCCCTGATGATATTGGGATTGGACCGGTTGCAGGATCCCGGAAATGTGGGGACCATCGTGCGAACGGCTGAATGGTTTGGGGTGGATGCGGTTTTATTTGGAACGGGTACGGTCGATGCCTATAATCCCAAAGTCATACGAAGCGCCATGGGGGCATTGTTTCGGATTCCCGTACTCGAAAATATTGAATTCGACAGCTTTGTGGATATGGCCAGAAATCATAATATTCGGATTGTATCCACTCAAATTCAGGGTGGCTGTTCTCCGAATTCCTATTCACGACCTGACAGAACGCTGTTGCTGATCGGCAGTGAGGCGCACGGACTGTCTTTAAACGTAATGTCCTCGGTCGATGATCGACTGACCATTCCCCGTTTTGGCAAGGGGGAGTCTTTGAATGCGGCAGTGGCCACGGCAATTGTTTTATACGAGTTGATGCGATGAAAAATAATGGCGATTTAAACGGTAATGATGTGGTCAATCCGGTGCATTTGGGATTGCTGCTTTTGATGACCTTTTTACTTTTTCTGGTTGTTGGCACGGTTGCGGTTCTGGTGGGCGGTGAATCACTGGGCCTGCTGATAGAAATTTTTATTATTGTGCCGGCCGGTTTTTATGTGTGGCGTCTTCGGATGCCTTTTTTCAAGACCTTTCGTCTGCATCCCATTTCGTTGCGACTGGTCGGGATTTCTGTGCTGATTGCCCTGTCTTCGCTCATCGTTTTTGATGAGATGGATCGGCTGGTCAATATGGTTTTTCCCATGCCCGCCTGGTTCGAAGCAGCCATTCGTACTGCGGTGCAGATCGAGTCACTTGCCGATGCGGTATTGCTGATTGGAATGGTCGTTCTGGTCGCTGGAGTCGCCGAAGAGATGTTGTTCCGCGGGATGGTTCAACGATCCATCGAAACGTATCTCGATCCGGCCATGGGAATTGTTTTGTCTTCTGTCATTTTTGCGTTGGCTCATTTCGTTCCGTGGACCGCTTTGCAGATTACCTTCATGGGTCTTTTGCTCGGATATCTGGCCTGGAAAAGCGGCAGCATTCTGCCCGCCATCATTTTACACGCGATCAACAACCTCACGTACGTGGTGATGATGAACACGGCACCCGAGGTGATGGAGGGGTATCTGATGGGTCGGCATGTTCATCCGCTTTGGATCCTTTTGTCTGTCGGACTATTGGCCATCAGTTTGTGGGCATTTAAGATAGAAGTTGAAAAAACTCACAACCGTTGAATTTTAGGGAGGTTTTATGAGTAACGAACAGCCTCTTGTCCGGATAGGAATGATACAACATGCCGAAAACATACGGTTTCGTTGTGATTGTTCGTTTCAGGTTGCCGATTTGGATGGAAATGTACTGAAGGAAGGAGATGCCAATCGGGATTATTCCATCGAGCTCAAACAATCGACTCCTGCAGAGATTGTTCATCGGGTCCGATTGGCAATTGTGGATGACAAGGATGATATTGCGCCGTTGCAGGAGGACTATCGGACAAAGGGTCTTGAGACAAATGTGTGGCATCCGGGCGTGGTTCTCGACCTGGGAGATCGCACGATGGACAACCGTGAATACTGGATTGTGACAGCACCCTTTGACACCCTGGAGGCGGCTCGAGACTATGCTCAGAACTATGATCCGCCGGGTCAGGCAATGGTGGTAAACGATGTGATCACGCCATCGCAGGGGGAGCTCTCCTTTGAGGATCACACGGTTTCCCGGGGTGTACGTATCATTCCAACGGATCCTGATGCCTTTATGTATCTGCACGATGTCACCGTGGGGATCGAGTTCCATTGGCAACATAAACGAACGCAAAAAATTCCCGGAATACTCGAGGTCAGGATCAACAACAAAGGTGCATTGGTTGGTATCAACGAACTGAATATCGAATCTTATCTGATCAGTGTCAACTCTTCGGAGATGACCTCTGAGAATCCACCTGAATTGCTCAAAGCACAGACCGTTGCTGCACGGAGCACCATTCTGGCGACCATGGGTAAGCATCATTATGATGCATCCTTTCATCTCTGTTCGGATGATCACTGTCAGTGCTACCATGGATTCGAGCGGATCTCGGACGCATCGGAAACGGCAGCCCGTTCCACGGAAGGCGAGAATGTGACCTATGATGGAGCTGTTTGTGATGCACGCTATTCTAAAATCTGTGGCGGCGTGATCGAGGATTATCGCTATGTCTGGGATGACAGACACGTCCCCTATCTTGTGGCCGATGTTGATGGTGAAGAGCCGATGGATATTCCCCTCGATACCGACAAAAAGGTGCGGGAGCATATCGATGGAGATCCGGATGTCTATTGCAATACCCATCGCTATAATATTGAATCGGCTTTGCCCTATGATACCACGGAATTATTTCACTGGCATGTCGAGTACAGCCGAGACGAGTTGCAGGAGCTGCTGGGACGCAAGCTGGAAGCGGATTTTGGAGAGCTGATTGATCTGATTCCGGGTGAACGGGCGCCATCGGGGCGTCTTGTGTATCTCGATGTCGTCGGCAGTAAAAAGACACTCCGCGTGGGGAAGGAACTGGCCATTCGGCGGGCTCTGTCTGAGACCCATCTCTACAGTTCCTGTTTTTATCTCGATCGTGATTTGGATGATAGTGGTACGATTCATAAATTTCATCTTCATGGGGCTGGCTGGGGACACGGTGTCGGCTTGTGTCAGGTAGGCGCCACCGTCATGGCCCAGCTCGGATTTGATTATAAGCAGATATTAACCCATTACTACAAAGGCGTGGCGATCGAAAGGCTTTATTGACCCGATTTGCATGATTCTGTTGGATTTTCGCTGACCGACGGACCGCTAGCCTGGAAACTGAAAACCAAATTTAGCGGTCCGCAAAATACTCTCTATGTATCTAATACTAAAGAGAATCAGACCGGATGCGTGAGTAAATATGGGCAGCGGAATCCATGAAAATTTTGATTTTTAATGATGAATTGCGGTCAGAGATGCAGATGTATCTGGCATTATCAAATAAGCATCAGGTTGAAATCGCCGCGGATGAGCGAGAACTGTTTCGGTTGCTGGATCGCAAACGAACCGATCTGATGTTTCTTGATCTTGGACTGCGTCAGGAACGTGGCAAAAGGGACCGTTTTGGGTTTGATATTTTTGAAAAGATCACCCAAAAACATCCTGATCTCAAGGTTGTCGGCATTTGTGACCAGAATGATGAGACGAGTGTCAAGGAAGCGGATCAGCGGGGTATCCGACAGATTCTGACCCGACCCATCAAAAACAGAGAATTGCTTCAATTGCTCGAGATCTGATCGCCCTTAACCCGTTCCAAATCCCCTGGCCTGAATGAAAAGAGCCAATATCCTTGATATTGGCTCTTTTTTTATGCAAGCCAGCTGTGTTGGGCACTTGATTTACCAGGGCAGAGGGGTGGGTCACAACAGAGTGATTTCGGGTATCGATATCGAAACGTCCAGCACACGGTTCAAGGCGTCAGACCGACCCCTATTCGGTGCGAAGCACCGAATCCCCAATAAATACAATATGATATTTTCACCAATTGGGTGAAAATACCGATTGTTTTAAATAGAACATAATCATAACGATGGTTTTTGTTGGATTCTGTTAACACAGAATCCAGGATCGAATTATGATTGTCATAAGGTACATAAAAACAAAGGTTGTCGGACGTGTTTTTGGGGTGAATTTTATTGCATTTCATTTTGATTTCCGTTAAGTTGCTTACAACGCTGTAAAAGCTGAATCCTTAACACGTGTAGCGGGGTATCGTCACTATCCTGATGTGGCGATCGATTGAGGCCACTGGAAAGGATGCAACGAAAACGTTTGATTGGATTCCGCGTCGGCAGAATCCAGCTTCGACCATAGAGATTGGAGACACTGAAGAGGTTTACACACTATGCAAGAGGAAACCGATTTTCTGGTCATCGGTAGCGGAATCGCGGGTCTCAGTTGTGCTCTGAAGCTTGCCGAACGGGGTACGGTTTCGATTGTAACCAAAAAGGAAGAAGCGGAATCCAATACCAATTATGCCCAGGGTGGGATTGCAGCGGTTTTTGATCCAGGGGATACGTTTGATCAACATATACGTGATACGCTGGATGCGGGTGATGGATTATGCCATAAAAATGCGGTAGAGTTGATTGTGCGAGAGGGGCCGGAGCGGGTTGGAGAGTTGTTTCAGAGGGGCGTTGATTTTACACGGCGCAAGAATGGTCAGTTCGATCTCGGAAGGGAGGGGGGACACCGATTTAATCGAATCGTGCACGTGCAGGATCACACAGGCCGGGATGTAGAGCACGCGTTGCTGGATGGGGTGGAGAGACATCCCAATATCCAAATGCTTCAGAATCATATCGCCATCGATTTGATCACTGAACATCACATCTATGGACCCACCAACAGGTCATCCTCCCTCCATTGTTGGGGCGCTTATGTCTATGGATCACAGGATCGTCTGGTCAAGCGGTTTCTGGCCAGGGTGACAGTGCTTGCTTCCGGAGGATGCGGCCAGGTTTATCTTCATACCACCAACCCCGCAATTGCCACCGGCGATGGTGTGGCCATGTGTTATCGGGCGGGAGTTCGAATATGCAATATGGAGTTTATGCAATTTCACCCCACCACGCTATATCATCCCGATGCGGGTTCTTTTCTCATTTCGGAGGCTGTGCGCGGATTTGGTGGGCGCTTGTTGACCGCAGATGGACAACCCTTCATGCCAGAGTATCATGAAATGGGAGATCTGGCACCCCGGGATGTTGTGGCCCGTGCAATTGATACTGAATTGAAAAAGAGGGGTGAGCATTGTGTTTATCTCGATGTAACACATAAAAATGAGAACGAGATCAAGGAAAAATTTCCACATATTTTCGAAAACTGTTTAACCTACAAAATCGATATGACCCGGGAACCCATACCGGTTGTTCCTGCGGCTCACTATTCCTGCGGAGGGGTTTACACCAATCTCGACGGGGAGACGAATATATCCGGATTGTTTGCCTGTGGCGAGGTGGCTTTTACGGGCGTTCATGGCGCCAATCGGCTTGCATCCAATTCTTTGCTCGAGGCCGTTGTGTTTGCCCATCGCGCAAGTCAAAAAGCCATCGATCTTGTCAGGGAGAGGGGACGATATCCGGCAATACCGCCGTGGGATGACTCGGGTACGTTTAATTCAGAGGAATGGGTTCTCATCTCCCATGATGAGTATGAAATCAAACAGTTGATGTGGGATTATGTGGGGATCGTTCGATCGAATTTGCGACTTGAACGCGCGCTCAGCCGCATTCGATTGATTCGACAGGAAATCGAGAATTTCTATCGACGCACCCGTATCTCTGAACAGCTCATCGAACTCAGAAATCTGGCCACCGTGGCGCAGCTCATGATCACCTCTGCCCTGTTACGCAAAGAGAGCCGTGGACTTCATTATACGACAGATTATCTTCAACGCGATGATACCCATTTTTGCAAAGACACCGTTGTTCAGCAAAAAGGATGGACACCCGAATAGGGCTTTCATTATTCCAGGAGGATGATTTGGGAGAAAAATTACTCGTCGTTTCCCTTCTTACGCTTGTTTGGTTGGCCCTGATTGAATGGTTTTCAAGATGGTATGCGTTGTTTCTACGTCCACGAGTCAGCACCATTGTACGATCCACCCTCATGAAGATATTTTGGGCATTGTTGACAATCATTTTTTGGGTGACCTTGATTCGACGTGGATTACCCAATGAATTTGATATTACGCATTTCAGTTTTGCACTCTTTGTCTATTCTCTGTATCGGTTAATCCGGGCACTTGCCACCAAACAATCCGGCTGAGATGGCTTTCGGAGTTATGGCAACGTAACGGGCAAATGAATTTTAATCTGATAAGGGATTCTTGTTATGATCGTGAAAAATTTGAGTGTTCGGGCCTTTAAATCCATATATGAGATGGAACTGCCATTGAACAATCGTATGAATGTGCTGATCGGCGCCAACGAAAGCGGCAAGACGAATATTTTAAAGTCATTGTATCATTTTCGTCCCGAACTGATGTTTGACAATACCATGACCTGCCAATATTCAAATCATTACTATATGGGAAAAAGCCCGGAAATCACACTGGAATTCAGAGATTTTAGCAAAGAAAACCGCCGACAGCTCGTGAAATTGTCGGATGTCTTTAAGGATGTCGAGAGTTTTTATGTCCGACGGGATGGCCCAAACAGCAATCAATATCATCTGATCATAGGAGATTCTGAGGTCAATTCGATTCCGATGGATCAGTTTTTAAAAATATTGCCCAAAATCATCTATTTTAACGAAATTCCGTTGCTCAAAAACCGTATAGACTATGAGAGTCTCCGTTCCACCAGTCCCGAATTTACCACCGAGCGGAATCTCTTAAAGATCGGGGCTGTTGAGAATGTCGACATTCTCTTTGAGGACAGCACCCGGGGTAGACGGGCGACCGATGAAGCCAGTCGAATCATCACTGAGCAGATTCGTCGGGCCTGGTCTCAGGAGCCCAGCATTGAGATCAAGCTCAACGTTAACGGACGAACACTTTATATTGATTTTTCGGATGACACGACGGTTTTCGACACGCCGGAATCCCGAAGTCTCGGATTTCGCTGGTATCTTTCGTTTTACGTCAATTTCGTGGCGCAAACATTTAATGCGTCTGCACATGAATATATTTTTCTGATCGATGAACCCGGTATCCACCTTCATCCGGGAGGACAAAAAGATCTGGTACGGGTTCTGGAAGACCTGTCGCTGAAAAACCAGCTTATCTATACGACCCATTCCCCGTTTATGATCGACCGGGAAAAGCCCGAGCGTGTTCTTTTGGTCGTCAAGGACAAGAGCGGTACCCGCGTGGATCCGGAAGCTTATCGTGAAAACTGGAAACCGCTTCGGAGCCAGATTGATATTAATCCCGGCGATCTCTTTTTCTTTACCAACCCCGGGATTTTTGTCGATCTGTCTCCGAAAAAACGTGCGGGGCTGATCAACAAGATCAAACCCCATTCAAAGCGCTGAGATGGCTGGATCCATTACCGACATACCGGGCATTGCGGTGGGGCATGCCCAGGACACGACGGCGAGGACAGGGTGTACAGTGATCCTGTGTCCGGAGGGTGCTGTTGCCGGAGCGGATGTTCGAGGGTCTGCTCCCGGAACCCGCGAGTTGGAAGTGTTGAAACCGGTCCGTTTGGTGCAGGAGATTCAGGCCATTGCGCTTTGTGGTGGCAGTGCGTTCGGTCTGGATGCCGCCTCCGGAGTGCAGCGTTATTTACGGGAGCGACACAAGGGTTTTGATACCGGTATCGTCCGGGTTCCCATCGTCCCGGCGGCCGTGATTTTCGACCTCGCAGTTGGAGACGCGTCTGCATTTCCCGATGCGTCCATGGGCTATCAGGCATGTCTGTCGGCTGATACCGGTCCGTCAGCAGAGGGATCGGTTGGAGCGGGCAGTGGTGCTACGGTGGGTAAAGTACGCGGTCCGGCATATGCTGAAGCTGGAGGCGTGGGGTCCTGCTCCTATCGATTCGATGATGGTACGACGATAGGCGTGCTGACAGTGGTCAATGCGTTTGGGCAGGTCCTTGACCCCGCTTCCGGCTCGGTCATGGCGGGTGTACTTGATGATCAGGGGACCGGCCATCTGGATGCTGTCGAGGTCCTGACGCAAACCGTATCGCACGGTTTCCCGGGTGGCAACACCACCCTGTCTGTGGTGGCTACGGATGCGGCATTGACGCGCGAGCAAGCTATAAAGGTGTCTCAGATGGCCCAGAACGGGCTGGGCCGTGCCATTCGACCGGCCCATACCTTGTATGATGGGGATATTGTTTTTACACTTTCGACAGGTCAAAAGCCGGCTGATGTTACGCTTTTGGGTGCTGTGGCCTGCGATCTGGTTGCCGAAAGTATACTGCGTGGCGTCTCGGTCGAACCGTCCTCTTTTATCTGACCTTACCCGTATTGCTGTCCTATCAGACCGTTACTCTAAAAACACATGTGCAAACACCTTGGCATCATCCAGGGTGTTGGATATCAGGGCGTATTCGTTGCTCTGATGGGCGGTATCCACAATCGTGGACCAGACGGCTGTCGGGAAACCGGCCGCGCGAAACAGTCCTGCCACGGTTCCGCCTCCGATACCGATGGTTTCGGCATCGATTCCTTTGACGGTTTTGATCGCCCGGTGCAACGCTTCGACCACAGGTGATGTGACCGATGTGGGAGGGGCGGCAATGGCTCGTTGCGCATAAGACACCTCTATCGAGACGCCGGTTTCTTCCTCTATTTGGCTGACCACGGTCCGGATCGCCTTTTCAACCTCTTCGACAGGGTAGCGTGGAAGAATGCGGCAATCCAGGTAAGAGATGTCCTCGCCGGGAATGGTATTGATGTTGGGAACGTTGGCTTCTTTTTTCGTGGGTTCGAAGGTACTGGTGGGTGGATCGAACATGGGATCAGACGCAGCGTAAATATCCGCAAGCGTTTCAAGTCGTACCAGCAACCGGGCAGCCGCCCGATAGGCGTTGATACCC
>CAYPUH010000087.1:0-14714 GCA_964413725.1 uncultured Cytophagia bacterium | reverse complement strand
AACAACAATGATTTCGCAATATTTGATTCAAGTCGATTCTGTTTTTCGACTAACACAATAAATTGATTTTATTTGAATTGTGTTGGTATGTCCGGTCGTTCGACCGGACACTAGTGAACTTACATATTTGATTATATGGTTCCGCACAGGTATACAATGAGATATAAAAACTCTGTCTATTGATAGAGTGAGGAGGTCGAACTGTATGACTCATCATTTAACATCTATCGATTCGGATGAGGCCATTAAAATCGCGATGCAGAGTGCGATTGATATGGCCACCTACTATGACAAGACCATTTCACTGATCCAGAATCCGGAAGCCAATGCGATATTGGCTGGCTTGGCGGAAAAGCATCAAAATCATCGGCAGACGCTGCTCAAGGCTTATAGTAAACTCTCCGGGAAAAAGATACTTTATCTCCGATTGAATAAACGCCACAAGTTGAGTAACCTAATCCCTTGTGGTGATGAACCTAATGATGCCGTGCGAAACGCCAAAAAGAATGAAGACATTGTAAAAGTATTCTATGCCACAGTGTCCCGTCGAGTGTATGAACCGGAAATTAGACTGATCTTTCGCAGATTGGCTGATGACGAGGAGCAGAATTTGGCGTTGTTGGAATCATCATTTGAAGAGCCCTTGACACTTGATCAGGAACCCATACCTGAAGACGTTGACTATGCAGAAGAAATGACCTCTACGCATGGTGAAAGAACCTGAGGAGGCAAATACGCTCTTTAGGTCCAATGGTTCAGCGAAAGCATGATTCCGGTAACCCGGAATCATGCTTTCGATTCTGCCCGGAAACCGGACCATCCCTCAATCCAACAAACCTTTAAAACGTTCCCTCTATTGTTTTCAGTTTCCAGGATGCTGTTTGACTTGGTAATGGAGAGAAAGGGTGTACGATGAAACCCATTTATATGGACCATCACGCGACGACTCCACTCGATCCCCGGGTTTTAGATGCTATGATGCCCTATCTCAGGGACGAATTTGGAAATCCCTCTAGTATTACACATATATACGGTCGGGAGGCACGTAAAGCTGTTGACCGCGCGCGGGAGCAAGTCGCTTCCCTGATCAATGCAGCTTCACCGAATGAAATTGTCTTTACAGGCGGAGCCACAGAATCCGATAACCTGGCACTTAAAGGTGTCGCGATGGCTCAATCCAAGCCATCAGGAACCCTTGTTACTCTGGAAACCGAACACAAAGCGATTTTGGATACCGCTCGTGCATTGGAACGGCAGGGATTCAAAACGGTCTTTGCGCCCATCGATACCTATGGACGCGTGGATCTGGATCGATTCAAAAAAACGCTTGACAAGTCTGTTTTTCTCGTCAGTATACAGGCCGGCAACAGTGAAATCGGAACTGTACAGGATCTCAACACCATTGGTGCCATTCTCAAGGAAATGGATAATGTGATTTTTCATACCGATGCTGTACAAGCTCTTGGAAAACTGGATGTCGACGTGCAAAAAGACGCCATTGACCTGTTATCCATATCCGGGCATAAAATGTATGGCCCAAAAGGAGTCGGAGCCCTGTATGTCCGGAAAGGTATACGGGTAAAATCTCTGATCGACGGCGGCGGCCATGAGGGAGGCGTTCGATCCGGAACATTAAATGTTCCGGGAATTGTTGGACTGGGAAAAGCCGCTGAATTGGCCAAACAGGAACAAGCACAAGAGTCACAACGTTTGTTGGCTCTACGGGAAAAGCTGATCAATGGCATCCAAAACAGGATCGATCATGTGCAACTCAATGGACATCCGACATTTCGCTTGCCAAATAATGTGAATTTCAGTTTTGCCTTTGTTGAGGGGGAATCGTTGTTATTATCCTGTCGTGATGTTGCACTATCGTCTGGTTCCGCCTGTACATCATCTTCGCTCAAATCATCCTATGTGTTGAAAGCCATAGACGTGCCGGATTCCTTGGCTCACTGCTCTATTCGATTTGGGCTCGGCAAGAGCAATACGGAAGAACATATTGATCTCGTTCTTAATCTTTTGGAAACGCATGTGCAGAGACTTCGTGACATGTCTCCGTTGTACGAGATGGCACAGCAGGGAATCGACATCGATTCTTTTGACTGGGGGAAGCATTCGCATGACTAAAACACTGGTAAACGCATAACATTTTATTCACCAGCTCTAACCATCGCCGTAATTTGTTATAACCACAAACAGGAATTTGGGATGAACGAAGACAACCTTACCTATTCAGATAAAGTTATCGATCACTATGAACATCCGCGCAATGTGGGCCTTTTGGAAGATGCCAATGGAGTCGGCGTGGTCGGAAATCCGACCTGCGGAGATGTGATGAAGCTTATGATCAAGATCGAAAAGGATCGTATCGTTGACGTGAAATTCAAAACATTTGGATGTGGTGCTGCCATTGCGACGAGCTCCATCCTAACGGATATGATCAAAGGAAAAACAGTGGATGAAGCCCTTCAGGTATCCAATAAAGCGGTTGCAGAGGCTCTGGGTGGCCTGCCAAAGGTCAAGATGCATTGTTCAGTATTGGCTGAAGATGCCTTAAAATCCGCTCTGGATGACTATTATGAGCATCATAATCAATACAACTCGGAAACATGACAGGGAGTGGTCGGAACGATGGCAAATAAAGGAGTCAATGTGGAATCCCTCAGATTATTCAAAGTGTTCTATATGGGAGACAAGAGTTGCTTTAAGCTTCGTGTGGCTCGCTCTCCTGAAGAGGCCCTCACAAAGTGTTTCAGCCTAGGGGAAGGTGTTGTTGATGGCCATGAGCTCAAAAGATGTTGTCGGGCAGAAGAAGTCACGATCGATGGATATCGACTTTATATTGAAAAAGTACAATGAGTCAAACCCTTTCGCTGTGCAACAAAGCTATGTTTCAGGGGGATCGATTGGAATCAGAATATGCTGGAGGTTTGTTATGAAGCCGTTTGAAATACAACCCGGTGTCTCATGGATTGGAGCGCTGCATCCGGATCTTCGTG
The DNA here is from genome assembly GCA_964413725.1 of uncultured Cytophagia bacterium. Lineage (GTDB taxonomy): Bacteria > Zhuqueibacterota > Zhuqueibacteria > Residuimicrobiales > Oceaniaggregativiventaceae > CAYPUH01. Next base: position 11,712 of record CAYPUH010000087.1, on the reverse strand, counting down.
TCTTTGATATCATAATGAAAACCAAAAATGGTACCACATACAACAGCTACATGCTTCAGGATGAAAAAATCGCCATTATCGACACTGTAAAGGATAAATTTACCGATCTCTATCTTAAAAATTTGTCAGAACGTCTCGAGTTCTCAAAGATCGATTATATTGTCGTTCAACATAGCGAACCGGATCATTCGGGCTCTCTGATTGCCTTGATGGAACGCGCGCCCCAGGCAACGATTCTTTGTGCCAAACCTGCTGTGAAATATGTTCAGAATATTATCAATCGTGAGGCCGATATACAGGCTGTAAGGCAAGGCGATGAGATTGATCTTGGCGGAAAAACACTGCGGTTTATTGCTTCTCCTTTTCTACACTGGCCTGACACCATGATGACCTATTTGAACGAGGATAATATCCTGTTCTCTTGCGATGTTTTTGCCAATCATTTTTGTGATAGCCGTATGATCGATCGGGAAATTCCGCGAGATACCTGGCCCGATTTCGAGTATTACTTTAAAATGATTTTTCGTCCGTTTAAAAAATATGTGCAAAAGACGCTCGATAAAGTCCATGAACTAAACGTGGATACGATTGCCCCTTCCCATGGGCCCATATTAACCGACAACATAGACCAATATATTCAAGCCTATGATGTCTGGTCCAAACCACTACCGGAAAACGAGCCCAAAAAAGCTCTCATATATTATGTTACCGCCCATGGCAATACAAAACAGATGGCTGAGACGATAGCGACCGGACTGAGTAGCGCCGGAATCAGTGTGGAGACATTTGATGTTACCGAGATCGATCCAGCCACCCATCTGGATCGCATCGAACAATGTGATCTTCTACTTGTGGGATCGCCCACGATCAACAATGATGCCGTACAACCCATCTGGACACTTTTGAGTAGTCTGGCCACTCTGGATATCAAGGGAAAAGTGGCCGCCAGTTTCGGATCTATTGGCTGGAGCGGTGAAGCCGTAACGTTCATGGATCAGCGCCTTTTACAGCTCAAATTTAAAGTTCCCAAAGAGGGTTTGACAGCAGTTTTGACTCCAAGTTCGCAAGAACTCCAGACGTGTGAAGCCTTTGGTAGCGAACTGGCCAGTGTCCTTTAGACCCATCAAAGATTTATATTATCCACGGGCATTCTGATACATCAGAATGCCCGTTTTATTTTATTACAGTTTTCTATTCTCTCCTTTTGATTCCCACCCTCAAAGAGCCCTCCAACCTTCAGATTGACTCTGATATCATACTCTATGGATCTACAAGTTAACGCCTGGAATCAGGTTTGATTCATCGGTATGATAAATTTTTTTAAAAGGTTGGAATGTTTTGTCGTTCGAACGCTGTTGATATGTGCAAAAATTACAATACTAAAAGTGTCTGAACTGTCAAGTGGTCCTAATGAAATCGCGAAAAAAAGGAGGCGCTTTGCAGGATTCGCTACCATTCGACCGGCAACGTCTGTTGGGTGCCTACAAGTCGATGTTGTTGAGTCGGATGCTTGACGACAAGATGTTGATCCTCTTGCGACAGGGCAAGAGTTATTTTCATATTGGAGCTTCCGGGCATGAAGCCGCCCAGGTGGGGGCGGCGCTTGCCTTTCGTCCCGAACTGGATTGGGCGTTTCCATATTATCGAGACCAGGCTTTTGCCCTGCAATGGGGGATAACTCCTGAAGATATTCTGTACAATTTTTTGGCCAAGGTATCAGATCCCTCCTCCGGAGGGCGACAGTTACCGCAACATTATGGCCACGCTGAAAAACATATTGTTTCTCAATCCAGTCCCACAGGTACCCAATATCTACAGGCGGTAGGGACCGCTATGGGATATAAAAAACGCAATAGCGATGCGGTTGTGTTTGTGTCCTCAGGGGAGGGGGCAACCAGTCAGGGGGATTTTTATGAAGCCATTAATTGGGCCACACGAGACCGACTCCCGGTACTTTTTTTTATCGAGGATAACAAATACGCTATCTCTGTCCATCGGGATCTACAGGCTGCAGGTCGATCTGTTTATGATATGGTACTCGGATATGAAAATTTACATCGTCATGAGACCGATGGCACCGATCTGACTCAAACATACCAAACGGTTCAACACTGTGTAGATGGGGCCAGAGCGGGTAAAGGACCTAGCCTAATCGTCGCTCATACGATCCGTCTGCTATCTCACTCTTCTTCTGATGATCAAAAGAAATATCGCGATACCAGTGAATTGGATGAGGAAAAAGGGCGGGATCCTATCCGTCGATTCGAGAGCCTCCTCAGTGAAACGTATGATGTCGATGCCAACGAATTGCAATCCATTGGTGAAGAGATTAAAAAACAACTCGATGAGGCCACCGACAAGGCTTTGAACGCTCCCATGCCCGACCCCAAAACGGTCACGCACCATCTGTTCTCGCCAGACCCTCCAAAACCATTCGGTTCCGGTTCTCAGGGCACTGGTGAAAAGTCTGTTACAATGGTTGACGCCATCAATCACGGCCTTAAAGAATCCATGGAAGCTGATGAGACTATACTTTTATACGGACAAGACGTAGCAGATCGAAAAGGAGGGGTGTTTGGTGTCACGCGAGGTCTCTCTTCACGTTTCGGGGACGACCGAGTATTTAATTCTCCACTTGCCGAATCCAGTATTGTTGGAACTGCAATTGGGCTCGCGATTGCCGGCTATCGCCCGGTGGTGGAGATCCAGTTCGGTGATTATATCTGGACGGCTATGATGCAAATTCGAAATGAGCTGACCACCATGCGGTGGAGGTCGGTCGGGACCTTTTCCTGTCCGATTGTGATTCGGGTACCGATAGGAGGGTATATTCATGGCGGATTGTGTCACAGCCAGAATATTGAAAGCTTTTTCGCTCATCTGCCAGGTCTCTATATTGCCTATCCTTCAAATGCTGCAGATGCAAAAGGGCTGTTAAAGTGGGCGCTTCAGGCCAGCGATCCAGTGCTGTTTCTGGAGCACAAAGGCCTCTACCGGCAACAATATGCCATGCGCCCCGAGCCCTCTACAGAGACAATTATTCCTTTCGGGCAGGCTCAGATTGTTAGAAGCGGACATGACGCAACGGTTGTAACCTGGGGCTACCTGGTCAACAAGAGTATGCACGTCGCGAATACATTGGAACAAGATGGATATCAGGTCGAAGTCATCGATATGAAAAGTCTTGCACCCCTGGATGTCCAGACGATATTGGATTCTGTCAAAAAAACCGGTCGTTTGTTGGTGGCGCATGAAGATACACTCACCGGGGGAATAGGTGGAGAAATCGTGTCCCTTGTTTCTCAGAGAGGATTTCAATATCTTGATGCACCAATACATCGCGTTGCTTCACTCGACACCCCCATCCCTTATAATTGGGATTTGGAAAAAGAGGTTTTGGTGCAGGAAAAAGATATAAAGTCGTCGCTCATTGAACTCCTGGAATTTTAACAGACCCTGGGAGAGCTATATACCTTGTCATATCGTCATGAAAAGTATTTTGACGGCCATGAGCAGAGACGATAGCTGCTGGTCATCTGGTAAAAAGGTATCTGACCTGACTGCGATCATGCCCTGAATAGATCATGAGAATTCGGTAGATGGGGCAACAGTCAGAAAACGTTTAACCATCCGGTAATCGGTGTGATGAAAACTCGAGGGTTTGATATGGCAAAGCAAGAATCAACGGTATCAGATGAAATCAAGATCCAGTTGTATCGTCTGATGCTAAAGACTCGTATGACCGAAGACCGTATCATCAGTCTTTATCGCCAGGGACAAATATTCGGAGGCGTGTACACGGGACGTGGAATGGAGGCGACAACCGTTGCTTCCGCATTGGCTCTTGAACAACAGGATTTTCTCTTTCCCATTCACCGGGATCTTGGGGCTCATCTCGCAAAGGGACAAACTGTACTGAACATACTCTTGCAGTATCTTGGGCGTGGAACCAATCTGACAAAAGGCCGTGACAGTGGTATTCATGCCAGTGATATGTCCCTAAACATTATTGGCAATGTCAGTCATTTAGGTGCCATGATTCCGGTGGCGGTCGGTACAGCCATGGGCAAACGAATGCAAGGTGAAAAGGTGGTTTCCCTCAATTATATCGGAGAAGGTGGATCGAATGTCGGCGATTTTCATGAGGGGTTGAATTTTGCCGCCGTCCAAAATTTGCCCTTTATCCTGATCATCGAGAATAACCAATATGCCTATTCGACACCTGTTGACAAAGGATATCGCAGTAAAAAACTGGCTGATAGAGCTGCCGGCTATGGAATCCCAGGACATTACGTGGATGGGACGGACGCCGTTACCGTTTATTCTACCGTCAAATCGGCTGTGGAACGTGCCCGTGCCGGAAATGGTCCGAGTCTGATTGAGTGCAAAAGCATGCGCATGGTGGGGCATTCGGCACATGATGATGCATCCTATGTGGATAAGGACCTGTTGAGTGAATGGGAAAAAAAGGATCCCATCGAACAACTGAAAACGGTGTTGTTGAGTGAGAACATTCAAGATCAAAAAGACCTTGAACTGCTGGAAAAAGAACTTGAGACGGAAATTGATGAGGCCACGGATCGGGCACTGGAGGCTCCGTTGCCGAAACCCGAATGGGCAAAGCAGGATGTCTATGCGGAATAAACAGAAAGAACAGTGCGATGGGTAAAATAACGTATTTACAAGCAATCAACCAGGCGCTTCATGAGGAAATGACTCGTGATTCCAAAGTGTTTCTATTGGGTGAAGACATTGGTGTATATGGAGGCGCTTTTAAGGTAACCAAGGGATTGTACCAAGAGTTTGGTGAAGAGCGTGTGATTGATACACCGATCTCCGAATCTGCTATCATTGGGACAGCGATCGGTGCGGCCATCACCGGTATGCGTCCCGTGGCGGAGATGCAGTTTGCCGATTTTATCACCATCGGATTTAATCAACTGGTATCCAATGCCGCTACAATGCATTATCGGTTTGGCATTCCTGTCCCGATGGTGGTGCGGGCACCCTCTGGTGGCAGAATTCATGGCGGCCCCTTTCATTCGAAAAATCCGGAGGCCTGGTTTGTTCATCAACCCGGACTCAAAGTTGTCGCTCCTGCTACCGTAAAAGATGCACATGGCCTGCTCAAAGCCTCCATACGGGACAACAATCCGGTGATTTATTTTGAAAACAAGTATCTCTATCGTCGGATCAAGGATGAGATAACGACTCCGGATGAGGAGATTCCTCTTGGAAAGGCATCGATTGTCCGTGAGGGAACGCATTTAACGGTCATTACATACGGATCGATGCTATGGATGTGTCTCGACGCTGCGTCTGAACTGGAATCCGAAGGAATTGGTGTTGAAGTGATCGATCTCCGAACGCTACAACCTCTCGATCTGGATACAATTTATGCGTCGATACAGAAAACCAGTCGGCTCGTCATCGTACACGAAGCCAATTTGACCGCTGGAATCGGAGCTGAAATCGCAGCACGAGTATCCGAGAATGGATTCCAATGGCTTGACGCTCCGATCCGTCGGGAGACGGCGTTTGATTCTCCGACGCCATTCAGCCCGGATCTGGAGGAAGCCTTTTTGCCCAGTGTACAGTCGATCAAACAGGCTATCCTTGAAACGGTAGAGTTTTAATGTCTCTGTGAGGGAGAGGATCTGATTTGTCATTCAGGCGTTCGAATCGATCTATCCCTGATGATCCTAACGGGAGGTATAGTAATGAGTAAAAGAACCATTGACAGACTGGCCTCGATGCAGGATATCCTAAAGACGGCAATAGAGATAGAAGAAGAAGCCATGAATTATTATATCCAGGCACGAAAGCATGCCCGAACCCATGAGGAAGAAACACACTTTGGTAACCTGGCCAGGCAAAATGAGGATCGCCTTAAACTGCTAAAAGATCTGTTGCAAGAGATTGAAGCTCAAATAGAGATCGATCGGGCCCTTTCCTATGATGTCTATTGAGTCCGATGATATCGTTTATAGATAAAGGGACCCTGGTCACGGTTTATTCCGAATAGTGTCTGTGTATCCCACCCTGTAATCCGGGATCGTGGCGATACAGTTTGTGACCCCTGATTCGGTGCAAAGCACCGAATCAGGATCAAAATGATATTGTCTCCTGATGGGTGAAAATATGTTATTGACAAATAGAAAACAAAATCTTCGTCATGGATTTTGGGATTTCTGTTCACACAGAATCTGGATGTAAAGACATGATAACAGGTGGAGGCGGCTGAATATGAAAACCGACATGGTGATGCCCCAGATGGGGGAAAGTATAGCAGAAGGGACCATTGTCAAGTGGCGTAAGCGCGTCGGAGAATCTGTTGAAAAAGATGAGATGATATTGGACATCAGTACGGATAAGGTCGACTCTGAGATCCCGGCTCCGGTCTCGGGAACCCTTGCAGAAATTGTAACGCCGGAGGGCGAGACCGTTGAGGTTGGAGCCGTCATTGCCCGTATAGAAACCACTGATAGCCAAAGCTCTGCGGCTCAGACAGATGATAAAGCGGCCACCGCTCTCAAAGAGTCTTCGCAAGCATTGCCAGAGTCCGACTCCAAAGCGACACGACCGATACAAATGGAAAGGTCGAGCGATGAACCCAAACGGTTTCTTTCACCGGTGGTAAGAAAGATGGCCCATGAGCATGGTCTGAATCGAGAAACACTGCTTCAGATTAGAGGAAGTGGTGCGCATGGACGGATCACCAAGAAAGATGTACTGGCCTTTCTTGAGCAAGGGCGAGCAGAAGCCGCCGAGAGACCCTCCCCAAAACAATCGACACCTCAACCAGAAACTCGCCCGAAGGCCGTTCCCGCTGCAACAGCTGTCACTTCACATCCGTCTGTCCCCAAGGATGAAGATGTCCAGGTGGAGGAGATGGACCATGTACGCAAACGAATTGCCGATCATATGGTTCTTAGCAAAAAAACATCACCCCACGTCACATCCGTTGCGGAGGTGGATGTGACACCGCTGGTCAACTACCGGGAGCAAAAGAAATCTGAATTCGAACGTAAAGAAGGGGTCAAACTGACCTATACAGCCTTTTTTATAAAGGCCGTATCCCCGGCTTTGAAAGAATTTCCACTGCTAAACAGTTCAGTGGACGGCGACCGGATCGTAAAGCGAAAATCTATCAATATTGGTGTGGCTGTTGGTATAGACAAGGGATTGATCGTTCCGGTCCTTCATCATGCCGATCAATTGAATGTTGTCGGTATTGCCCGTCGTCTGACGGATTTGGCTTCACGCGCCCGATCCAAACAATTGAAGCCGGATGACGTGCAGGGAGGAACGTTTTCGATCACCAATATTGGTACATTTGGAAATCTGTTCGGCACCCCGATCATTAACCAGCCTCAGGTAGCTATTTTGGGTACTGGGGCCATCAAAAAACGACCCGTTGTGATCGATGATATGATTGCGATTCGGTCCATGATGTATATCAGCCTGACCTACGATCATCGCATCATTGATGGTCTTTATGCCGGCTCTTTTCTACAGAGGGTGATACAGATTCTCGAGAGTGATGATCCCGTGCAATACTGATCCCGGTCAAACCTCACAAGGATCGTTATTTGTTCGACGATTGCATGCGAATTGCTCAACAAAAGAGAACAATTATCAGGGTCCTCCGGGAAGGTCACTTTGATGCTCACTGGAATTCAAACGGGCGCCATGTGTTTGTCGACTCTGAGCAAAAGTAAACGATGCTGCCATCAACATCAGTAGATAGAAGACCATTGAAAAGGTATTGATTCCAAATACTCTAATGATTTTGGGAAGACTATTATGGCTGAAATGTATGATCTCGTCGTGATTGGAAGTGGGCCAGGAGGATATGTCGCTGCGATACGGGCCTCGCAATTGGGTATGAAAACCGCGGTCATTGAAAAAGAACGCGTGGGTGGTGTCTGTTTGAATTGGGGATGTATCCCGACCAAAGCTCTTTTACATTCTGCTTCCCTGTATGATACCATGACACATGGAGCCGATTTTGGTATACAAGCGAAAGAGCTGTCGGTAGATTTTAAACAGATGATCAAACAAAGTCGTACTGCGGCGCAAAGGCTGTCCAAAGGAGTAGAGTATCTCTTCAAAAAGAACAAAATCGATAAAATAGAGGGAACAGGTCGGATTCAGGCCAAGGATACGGTTCAGGTGAGTGATTCCGCCGGTAAGAGACAGGAGGTTAAATCCAGGTTTGTTCTCATTGCCACAGGTGCCCGTTCACGCTCGCTGCCCGGAGTTGAGTTTGATAACAATCGCATCATTTCAAGTAAAGAAGCCATGTCACTTGCATCTCAGCCTTCCAGTATGATTATTATAGGTGGGGGGGCGATTGGAGCCGAATTTTCCTATTTTTATGCCACCATCGGGACGAACGTAACCCTGATTGAGATGATGCCTCAACTGTTACCGCAGGAAGATGTGGAGGTGGCCCGGGAAGTGGAAAAATCATTCAGCAAACGAGGCATCCAGTGTCTTACCGACACACAGGTAGAAAAAATCGATAAAACCGCAAACGGTGTTACCGTATCGATCAAAACCCCCAAAGGGAAACAGACAGTGAAGGGGGATGTAGCTCTTGTTGCTATTGGTGTACAGGGCAATGTGGAGGAGCTGGGTCTTGAAGAACTCGGAATAGGTGTTGAACGAGGAAGCATTCAGGTCAATCGACAAACATATGAGGCGATCGAGTCTGTTTATGCTATTGGAGACGTTATCGGCCCTCCATGGCTTGCACATGTTGCTTCAGCGGAGGGCATTGTGGCCGTGGAACATATGGCAGGCAAAACTCCCCATGCCATTGATTACAGCAGCATTCCAGCTTGCACCTATTGTGAACCCCAAGTGGCCAGTATGGGATTAACAGAAGCCCGGGCCCGTGAACATCATGATATACGTGTTGGACGATTCCCGCTTCGGGCCAATGGCAAAGCCCTGGCTATGGGGCATACGGATGGGTTCATCAAATTGATCTTTGATACTCGCTATGACGAATTGCTGGGTGCTCACCTGGTGGGATCGGACGCCACGGAACTGCTCGCCGGCCTGGGAATCGCCAGAACCCTCGAGACCACCGCAGATGAACTGATGCATACTGTTATCGCTCATCCGACTGTGAGCGAAATTATAAAGGAAGCAGCTGAAGATGCCTTTGAACAGGCTATTCATATATGATTCGATCTGTTCGCACCCTGTTACAGGAGATAATCGTTTCAGGTTGCTCTTGGCATAAAATGTTTGATCTCGGAATTCAAGGGTTGCGGAGAGCTTGGCAACCCTTCTTTTTTCCAGCGCATCATTCAGAGGTAATGCTTCTTCCTGCTAGATCCCAGAGCTTAGACAGAACCAATACTTGTAGATTTTGAAAAATATGTTAAATTAGACTGATTGAAGATTCATAAATTCGATTCTACATAAGGAATCAGCACTTAACCATTGCCAGATCAAGAATCGTCGAATTCTTTTCGTGCATTCTCATGAGACAATGGTCTGATGATCACAGCAAACGGACCATAGGGATGTCTCACAGTATACTCGTTGGCAAGAAGACCACGGGACGAGTGAAATGGATATATTTGACAGAACTGGACTGGTACAGCATGCGAGTGAAACATGACAGAACAACAGGAGTATAAAGTACTCGACCAGGGGTTTGTAAAGCTGGTCGATTTTATGGGCGGCGATTTGGCTGTGGTTCAGGCCGCACGGGTGTCCTATGGAAATGGGATCAAGGAACCGGAACGAGACCGAAAGCTGATTCAATTTTTGATGGAAAACAAACATGAAACGCCTTTTGAACATTCGGTTTTCAAATTTCATATAAAATGTCCTATATTTGTGGCTCGTCAATGGTTTCGCCACCGTTTGGCAAGCTATAATGAAATTTCGGGTCGTTATGCAGAAATGAAAGAAGAATTTTGTTTGCCGGAACAGTTACGTACTCAAAAATCAAGAAACTATCAGTATAACAATATCGATGAGGCAGCGAACAAGAAATGGCGGCAAGCGATTGAGGAACACTATGATCAATCCTTTAAACTCTATCAGGACCTTCTCAAGGCAGGCATCGCCAAGGAGCATGCGCGGCTGGTGTTGCCCTTGGCTCTCTATACTCAGTTCTACTGGACATTGAACACACGGTCTCTGCTGAATTTTTTATCGCTTCGCCTGGATCGTCATGCACAATTTGAGATCAGAGAATATGCACGGACGATCAATACGATTTTTAAGAGAAAAATGCCATGGACGTTTGAGGCATTTGTAAAACAGATGCCAGAGGATCCATCTGTGTAAAACCATTCAGAGCTCTCGTCAAAAGTATGAATGCGTGGTAGGTATCGATCATTTTTATTTATCAAAAATGGCCGCCGAAATAGAGCTTCCATCTGCTAACAGGGGCGAATGTCATTTATGTGAAGGTCAAGTATAAATCCTATCGGTTTAGCGGAAAGAGCAAGAGGGATAAGGAAATTTATTAATGTCAGAAACAACCTATAAACGGCGACCACACTGGCTGAAGGTCAAGTTACCATCTGGCCAGAATTTTTACAAAGTCAAAGATTTGGTCAAAGGTGTGAGGCTCCATACCGTATGTGAGAGTGCTCATTGCCCCAATCTTGGAGAATGTTGGGGCCGCAGGACTGCAACGTTTATGATCCTGGGAGATGTGTGTAGTCGAAATTGTGGTTTTTGTGCCGTCACGCACGGTCGACCCGAACCACTGGATCCGGATGAACCGAACCGTGTGGCCGAGGCTGTTGACCAGCTGGAGCTGCGCTACGCGGTCATCACCTCTGTGACACGCGATGATTTACCGGATGGAGGCGCTCAGCATTTTGTAGATGTTATTGAAACGATTCGCTCCCGTCGACCCCGATGCCGGGTTGAAGTTTTGATTCCTGATTTTCAAGGAGATGAATCGGCTCTGGATCGTGTTCTGGAGGCCTCGCCCTTTATCCTGAATCACAATATCGAAACCGTTCAGCGTCTTTATTCACAGGTACGACCCCAGGCGGATTACCACAGAGCTCTCGAACTCTTGCAAAGAGCCTGTCAAAAAAAAGTCCGGACCAAGTCCGGCCTGATGGTTGGTCTCGGCGAAACCAAAGATGAAGTCATGCAGACTATGAAAGATCTTCGCCGCGTTGGATGCAGTGTGCTGACCATTGGTCAGTATCTACAACCATCCCGTTTACATCTACCGGTACACGAATTTGTGCATCCGGATGAATTCAAGTGGTTTAAAAAACGAGGACTGGATATGGGATTTTCTCACGTGGAATCCGGTCCTCTCGTGCGGAGTTCATATCACGCTGATGAACCGTTTCGAGACCATGACAGTGATACCGACTAAAACCGTTTCTGATTCCGAATCCTCCCTTTCTGTTATTGCACGTCCAGGCGACGCCAATACCAATGGGACCATCTTTGGCGGACGGCTGATGGAATGGATGGATATGATTGCAGCGATCTGTGCACGACGTCATACTCAACTTCGTGTTGCCACAGTCAATGTCACTGAACTGCATTTTTATCAAGCTGTACGAGTGGGTGAGGTGGTTACTCTGGAGGCCAGAGTAACCTGTACTTTTCAGTCCTCTCTTGAAACCGAGGTTCGCTTGTTTGCTGAAAACACATTTAAAGCCGATCGGCAGTTGGCTGCCTTTGCCTTTTTTAAAATTGTCGGGT
>CAYPUH010000086.1:0-14778 GCA_964413725.1 uncultured Cytophagia bacterium | reverse complement strand
TGTCCTGATTGAAATCGATCCAGGCTTTTATGTGTCCGCCCTGTGAGGCGGTGATGTTCAGCCTCGCCTCCTGACCGATGAACAGATCGTCGGGAAACTGCACACCATCTTCGTCATCCTGTCCTGAATTGTCGTCTCCCTCTGCCCGGCTATGTGGAATTCCATCGGCCTCGGCGTCCACCCCCTGCCCCAGATACAATCCATCGACGATGCTGTGACAGGCGCCATTGCTATTGGAGAGGGTGCCATAGTTGGCGTCGGGCGCGTCGCCATAATCGTATTGTTGCGACCGGACATCGATCCAATCCTCGCGCGTGATCATTCCCGTACCGTTGGGGCACTGGATGGTGAGCGAGACATCATAGGTCCCGGGCTGGTGGTAGGTGACCTGATGCGGGCCTTTTGTCTGTGTGGCGGACGGTTGTCCTCCGGGAAACGACCAGATCCAGCCCTCGGCATGGGTAGAGGCATCGGTAAAGGTCACGGTATGGGGGGCGATGCCGGAACGGGACGAGGTGTTGAAATCGGGAATACAGGGGCAATCCGAGACCGACAACGTTTTTGTGGTTTCATCGGTAATACTGTCGTTTCCGACGGCACAGCGGATGCCGAGGGTGATATCATAGTCTCCCGGATCCTGAAACGTGACCGTATGCGGACCCTCACCGTTAGCTGATGAGGGAGAGCCGCCGGGGAAACTCCAGGACCAGTAATCCGCATTGTCCGATGCATCGGTAAAGGTAACCGTCAGGGGAGCACAGCCCTCGTCGGGCTGCATAGAGAAATCGGCGTCACAGGTACAATCGGCGACCTGGATGTAGCCCTTTTTCGTGAGTTTGTCTGAATCGGATAGTCCGCACTGTATCTCCAGGGTGGCCGAGTAGGTGCCGGCAGAACTGTATTTGACGATGACGGGTCCCGGGCCTGTGGCGCTGCCGGGTGTACCGCCGGGAAACGTCCACTGATAACTGGTGGCTCCCTGTGTCTCTGACGTAAAGGTGACCTTTAACGGGGCGCATCCACTGGTGGGACTTGCGGAAAAGCCGGCCGTGCACTCTTTTTGAGCCCATACCGGCGACGAACAGAAAGAGAAACACAAAGCCATAACGATCAACAGCAAGACATATCGATTTCCCATGATTCCTCCGATTTTGAGGCCTCGTTCCGAGAACGACCCTGGTACGGATTGCATCGGTTTCCGGATCTCCGATAGGTTCACCGTATCCGAAAAGAAGAATCGTACTGTGGGTCTTTATATCTCTTTCTGTTTGGCAGGGTATTTTTTTGTGATCTGGATCACATTTTTAAAGGTTCTCTGACCAATTCCTCCATGGTGTATCGGGACTGACGGAAGTGAATGTCCGTTAGAGTCTGACAGACCTGAGGGGTCAGCAGGGGCGGGTGTGATCGGGCACAGGTTGAATTGCCGGCAGGATTGCAATGGATACAAAACAGCTTGTCAGGGAGCAAGGGAAAACCATCGACACTATAGGTACGGCCGGGGGTGCCACCACATTGCCGGAACCGGTTGTTATCGACATTCAAAGATGCTATAGACGGGATCCAGTCGGTGACGCTGGACCTGTTCAAAGCCTGCGGCGCGTATCAGACGAAACAGGCCACGGGAGTGGTGGTAGAGCACGTCCGGTTCGTACAGCATCATGTTCAGCTTGAGATGAAGGCGTCCGCGCCAATCGTCTTTGATGCCGTCCAGCAAAAACAGGGTGCCCTGGGGTTTCAGCACCCGCCGGAATTCTTTGAGAGACTCGAGTTGGTCGGCATAGTGGTGGAAAGAGTGAATACAGGTGATAACGTCAAACGAGTCGTCCGGCAGATCGAGAGATTCGGCGACGGTGTGAGCAAAGCGAACGTTGTCCAGCGTTCCTTTTTTGGCATCGGCCCGGGCCAGCATCTTTTCGGAAAAGTCGACGCCCACAATCCCGGCGCGGGGAAAGGTGCGGGCCAGCCGGATCTCCAGCGTGCCGGTGCCGCATCCCACACTCAGCATCTGTTTGCCGTTCAGGTCACCGAGATACGCCTCCATCTTGCGGTAATAGTGTTCAAAAAACCAGCGGGAGACGGGTGAATCGTATACCGATGCCCACCGGTTGAACAGGTTGAGTGATTTTTGAGAAAGAGAGTCCATAGGAAGAGTGTACCTCACGTTCGGGTGTCTGGTATCGCGCACAGGATCCGGAATGATTAAAATAGCCGCTTAAAAATCTCCTTGCGTACATTAAAAGCAAGAAATATGCCACCCGCACTTTACAGGACATCACTTGACAAGGTATCACTGGTGTCCAGTTACCGGACACAAACAAATTTAACTTTATAATAAACAACAATAATTTCGCAAGATTTGATTCAAGTCAATTCTGTATTTCGACTAACATAATAAATTGATTTTAATAGAATTGTGGTGGTATGTCCGGTCGTTGGACCGAGCACCAGTAATAAGGTGTTGTAAATCTATTATGATCGATGCGATCTGGACCCTTTCGTCACAGCGTCAACGTGATTTGACAGCGCAGATTGGTCAAATCACGTAGACAATTCTATTTATTGTCTGGTATGGGACAACGGCTTTAACCTGTACCACACCGCACCCCTGTACCTCGAGGTACGGTCGGCAAGCGACAGTGGATCCCCTGCCGACACCACTTCTTTCATTTATACGGATAAAGACGGGATAAACCCATTGCAATCAAATCGTACTGATCCAGTATGAACGCGAATCAAAAAATAAAACAATTCTTGACAGTTTGGCCCTGTTCTTGCAATTTTCAATTACAACACACCGTCAATCAAACAGAGGGGACTCGATGATGCGTTGGAAAATTCTTTTACCCATGGTGGTCCTGTTGCTGGTCACACAAATCATCACCGTGCACGGTCAGCCGGAAGAGGGTACGGTGACTGTCATGTTGTTCATGCACAATGAGGACAGCGCCCTGGGGCCGTTCGATCAGCTGGAGACACGGGAGCAGTATCTGTTACAACGCCAGGGACTGGTGCGCTTTGGCAACATGATTCGCGACCACGGCATCGACTTTTGCTGGCAGTCGGACTGGAAATTTCTGGAGGGCGTTTTCCGCTACGAGACCGAGGATCTCAAAGCCAGCACCAACGGCAAAAACCTGGTGCGCTGGCTCAAAGAGGACATTGGCATGTCCATCGACCCGCATTCTCACGAGCATTACGGCTACAATTACGCCGATGTGGCTCATCTCATCGACTCGCTGGGGGTGACCCCCACGGAAGTGATCGGCGGGCACATCTATGATCCCTTTTCCGACAAATTCCAGAACTGGGAGCGTTTTCGCACGCCGCTGCAGGGAGAAACCTATCCCTGGGCCCAGTGGACCGGTTCGATTCTGATGGGATCCGGCACACCGGATCACACCTACGATCCGGCACCGTCCGGGATCTGGCGACCACGGCATGCGTATGACTATTGGACCCACGATCCCGGGGGGAATATCATCTCCGTGGGACAATATACCGGGGATGTGGCCGGTGTGGCCGAGCTCGTCGGACGGTATCAGAGCGGTGAGGTCGATCCGGAGAATATCCTGACGGCGTCGATCTATGTGGGGCAGTCGTTTCCTCCAGGCGCGATTCAAGAGTATGAAAATACGGTGGTCAAGCCGTTGGTGGAGATGCAGAGCCGCGGAGAGATCCGCATCGTCGATTTTGTCGAGGCGGTGGAAATCTGGAAAACGCAATACGACGAACGTGCCCATGTGATCAACATTCCGGGGGCGAGAGCGGACACCCTGACCACGCGGATTCCGTCAGAGTCCGGAGGCGAAGACGGGCTGTTTGCAGAGATCTGCATCCCCGCCGAGCCGCGTTATGGCGACACCGGCGCGCCGATACTCGTGCACGTGCCCGGGGGCTGGGACGGTGCCGGTCTGGGCACCGGCAAGCAGGAGTGGCCCCTGGAGGGATTCATCGAGATTCGGTTCAACTTTCCGGGCAGCGGTCGACCGGACCAGCGCAGTGGCGGTACCTATGACGATCGCGGCGAGTCGTGCATACGTGCCGTGCGTGATGTAACCCGCTTTGCCCTGGGCACGCCGGCCGACGAGCACGGCAACCGACTGGCAGATTATACCGGACGGCATCATCCATTGTATGACAATGTGGGACTGGTGGGCTGGTCCAATGGCGGCAATGCCACCCTCACCACCGCCGGTGCCTTTGGCGACGCCCTGCAGGGATTGGCCTGGATCGTCAATTTCGAATCGCCGGTGGGCGATGGCATGCCCAACGTGGAAGCCGGTGGCGGCAACAGCGGCGTCAATCCGGCCTATGACCCGGCTTCCGGTACCTGGCTGATGAACCTGCTGGCCTGGGATGGGACGATCGAGATCCATGACACGAGCGATCCCAATACCGTATACAATGGCGGTCTCTATTTCGAGATCAACCGCAACAGCACCTTTGATCCGGTTGAGGACTTTATGCTGACACCCTACCTCTATCAGGGACAGGTCTTTTATTCCAATCGCGTTCGCCAGGAGGCGGCAACTCGCGGATTGCTGCCGGCCTCACCTCCCTCCCACATCCCGTCGGTTTCTGAGACCGGCACCTTTTGGACCTATCGAAACGGGGAACACTGGATCGCGGACGCGGTGGACGCCAATCCCGATCTCATGTTTCTGGTGGAGGCCAATCAGGACGATCATGTGCAAAACGCGCCGGATCATCCCCATATCCTGATCCAGTATCAGGGCTTTATCGATGCCGGCGCCCGCTTTGTGCGTCTCAATCCGGACCGCACGTATGTGGAAGAGGTGATGGATATGGCTGTCCCTCAGGCCGTGGACAACGACGCCTTTGCCGCATTCGATCATCAGAATATCGCTCAGGCACTGGAACCCAACACGATACCGCTGAACATGAAAATGGCGGCCAGCATCGCCGAGCTGGCGGACCGGACACAGTATGACAACCTGGAGATCCAGATCGGCGAGATCGTCACCGCCATCGACTCCCGTGTCCAACCCGAGTCCCATACCGTGCTGGCCAATCACCCCAATCCCTTTAATCCCTCCACCACCATCACCTTTTCAGTAAAGTCCGACGGACCGGTAACCCTGACACTCTATGACCTTCGCGGACGCCGGATCGCGGTGCTGGTGGATGATGTCAGACCCCAGGGCCGCTATAATATGGCCCTCGATGTCCGGGATCTCGATTTCCGTTTTCTGGCCAGCGGCACCTACTTTTTGCAGCTGCGGACGCAGACGGGTGTATGGAACCGCAAGCTGTTGTTATTGAAATAATCATTATTGAAACGCGGAAAGGACAACCGAGGACGGGAGATACAAAGATCACTGATCTCTATTTTCAGAGTCCCCCGGCGGCTATCATGAACGAACACATTGTCATCAGAACGAGAGAAAGAGTGTATGGCAACGAACACATTTTTCAAATCCGGAGATGAAAACTGTCATTGCTTTATGCAACAGTCACACCGATTCAGACTCTCTTGCCGGACACACTCTCGGCGATCTTTTTTCCTGCCAGACGCGTTCGAGTCAACGCGCTTGCCTGTCAACACTGTACAGCATACTCTATTTTTTAAAAAGGTGCGGAGCACGATCCTGCCGCCTATGGGGGAGCATGGAGTTATGGAAGCCTCTGTGTGTGGAGAGAACCCCGTATTTTCGGCGGGACTGCGGCAGAGCGTGCGGAGCCGCCGGAGGATCCTGGCTTGCGCTGCTAAGTTATAATTGGCTGAACGGCAAAACCAGTGGGATCGACAGTACAGGTAATATCGTCGCCGTCGCGCAAGACAGAGCCGGAGGCGACAAAAACGGTGACTGAGAGACTCGAACAAAAATCAACAGTGATACAGATATCACAAACCCTTCTTGTTTTTGTGCGCAATTCCACAATTCATAAAAAATATTCAGTTTTGACGTGCATCTTTGAAATTTATACGTTATGTTTGATATGAATGGAATTCAATTTCCATCGAGTTTCACGACATGACCCCTGATGGATCCACTGCCCGGGGAATCACCTATCCCGATCGCACCGATCCAACTGAACGGTCAGAGACCGAACAGAGAGTCTCGTTTCATATTTGGTTAGTGGGTAACTGAAAAGAGGAGATCAGCCTATGAAAGCAGGAATGACAGAAGGGTTAAACCTTGCGTTAACGGGCTTGCTTTTGCTCACACTGTGCTCATTGGCAGCGGCAGAGATCCGGGTCGTCACCACCACGGCCGACACCGGGGATGGATCGCTGCGACAGGCGATGGCCACGGCAGGAGCCGACACCATCGTCTTTAACATCCCGGACACCGATGCCAACTATGAACCGGACCCGGGGATCTGGAGAATTACACCCGAGACTGCCCTGCCGCAACTCTGGCAGGACAGTACGGTGATCGATGGGAGCTCACAAGCACGCTTTATGGGTGGAGATCCGAACCCACACGGACCCGAAATCGTATTGGATGGACACCTCATCGAATCTTTGGGAGTTGATCTCAACGGGACGCACAACTGGCTCCATCATATCACAGTACAACGCTTCAATTATGGACAAGTCGTGATCAGAGGCGACAGCAACCGGGTGACCGGCTGCTTTTTGGGGCCGGATGCCGTTGGACGGGAACGCCTCGACATCTCTGCAAGCGGTCTGGAGATCCGGGGAGGTCGATATAATATTATCGGAGGACGTTCTGAAACAGACCGTAATGTCATGTCGGGTAACCGTAATAACGGGGTTTTTATCTGTAACCAGTCCAGCCACAATCACATCATCGGCAATTTTATCGGTGTAAATGCCAGTGGCACCGACACACTGGGAAACAGCCACGGCATCCGTATCGCCAGTGAATCCCACCACAACACCATCGGCCCGGACAACATTCTGTCGGGCAATCAAGGTGACGCGATTGTGATTCAGCAAGACTCGGACCACAACCGTATCCTCGGCAATCATATCGGTACCAATCCGGAGGGAACGGAAAGCTGGGGCAATCTCGGAAACGGGATATTCCTCACGGGTGAATCCTCAAGCAATCAAATCGGGGGCAGCACACCTGAAGACCGGAATCTCATCTCCGGCAATGGACAGGTGGCGATTGCCATATATTCGAGTGGTGTGGATTCTAATATCGTACAGGGCAATTATATCGGCACCGATATCACCGGCAGCGTGGCACTGCCCAATCGGGACAATGGCATCACCCTGCGGCGGGGAGTGAAATACAACCTCATCGGAGGATCGGCACCGGGAGAGGGCAACCTCATTTCCGGAAATGAGAGGACGGGAATTTTTCTTTTTCTCGATGACAACAGCCACAACCGGATCGAGGGCAATTTTATCGGTACCACGGCTGACGGGGACGGTGCGCTGGGAAATGGTATCTGCGGCATTAAGATCAAGCATCCGGCGACTCAAAACAGCATCGGACCAGATAACCGGATCGCATTTAACGGCGAACAGGGGATTTATATCTATTCGGATGCCATACAAAACACCATCACAGAAAACGCCATATTCATGAACGGTGGACCCGGCATCGAGCTGGCCACCGGTGGCAACACCGAACTGGATGCTCCGGTGCTGACCCAATTCTCGCCCCTGACCGGAACGGCACCGGCCAATGCTGTGGTTGAAATATTCTCCGGTCCGGATGATGAAGGCAAAATCTATGAGGCGACGGTCACCGCAGATGCGACCGGCCACTTTTCCTGGGAGGGCACGCCCACAGGTGAGCGGGTCACCGCCACTGCAACCGACGCGGCCGGCAATACCTCGGAATTTTCCAATACCATCATGACAGGAGTGGATGGTGACAACCCGAGTGGTCCCGGGACATTCGCACT
Organism: uncultured Cytophagia bacterium; assembly: GCA_964413725.1. Classification (GTDB taxonomy): domain Bacteria; phylum Zhuqueibacterota; class Zhuqueibacteria; order Residuimicrobiales; family Oceaniaggregativiventaceae; genus CAYPUH01. The sequence goes on along the minus strand of CAYPUH010000086.1, from coordinate 6,924 downwards.
CTATCAAAATCATCCCAATCCCTTTAATCCGGAGACCTGTATCCGCTATTCTCTGCCGCGGGATACACACGTCCGTCTGGATATCTATAACATTCAGGGACAACGGATCCGGTGTCTCGTGGACACCGATCAGAGCGCAGGAGAGAAATCGGTGATCTGGGACGGACTGGATGCTCGGGGCAGACCGGCCGTTTCCGGACTCTATACCTGCCGGATCGAGACCGCCCATAACACAGATACAAGAAAGATGTTGTTATTGCGTTGAATACAACATGACACGGACGGGGGGCAGCTCTCAACAGCCCCCCGATCGAGCGGCGAGTCGTCCTACTATCCAAGCTGGCATCGGGTCCGGATGGTTCCCCCCTCATCGATACCGGATCACGTCTCCCCCACTCTTCGAATCCCCTATTTTACCATCATACATTTGCGCACCTCCACCCGCTCTTTGCTCTGCAGCCGTATCAGATAGACACCGGACGGCAGCACGGCACCGTCGGTGTCCCGGCCATCCCATAAGATCCGGTGAACGCCGGAAGCCAACTCATGGTTGACAAGAGTGCGGATCTACTGTCCTCTGGTGTTTCCGTGTGGGAACGATTAATATAACAGACCGGCCAGCCCCACTCCGACCATGATCGTATTTCCCGACCGGGATTCATCCCAATCATCGTGTGTCAGTGTCAGAATATGATAGCCGATCTCGATAATGACACCCAAATGTGTCTTTGGCGCCAGAATCAAGCCGCCACCCAACCGTATATCGGTGCCCGATATGGTATCTTCATCTCCCATCGAGGTATAATTCACCCCAGCAGCAAAAAAGGGAAACATCGAACTCTGGGCATCGCCGAGCGCATATCCCAATGTTGGTCCGAGATTGATGGTATGATAGTCATCTTCGCCCAATGACATATGGGTAAATCCCAGGGTGCCGCCGGCAAAAATGTGGGGAGCCAAAAAATAATTTATAGAGGATGTCACGGACACAGTATGTAATCGATCTCCGTCCGCCTCATACAGATCTCCCCCCTGGCTGCAAAAGCTTCCGGTGCCGGAGACAAGTACGGCTCGGGTATCCACAGCATAGTCCTGTGCCGTAACAAGAGTCCCAAAACAAGAAAGGAAAAGAACGAAAACGATAGACATTGGTTTCATCTCACCCTCCCATTGAGTTTTGAACCCTGATCTGTTTCTGCCGACAGTGTTCCTGGAGACTCAAAACAAATGGATTCTTCATCTCACTGACTCGCTATCATAAGCACTGGGGTGCCAAATATCGGTCAGAAGATGAAAACGCGTTCAGGGGAGTCAAATGGCAAGTGTCGTTGAAGAGGGCTGGAAAGACTATCAGATATGTGTTCGGGACTTTTTTAAGAGATGAATCATGTAACGGATATCCCCTCCAGAGAAACATATCCGTTTTTACACTTTGTGTCAAGTGTATTTCTCGATTACAAACTTTCTTTCGTTAACCGATCCTCAGCACGTGATGTCAAAAACACGTAATGCGGTAACGATAAAAGAGCTTGAGAGATCGGAAATTCAAACGGTGACATTCTTGAACGTGATCAGGCCGTATTCGATCTCCGGATCGGTCTCTCTGATATAATGATATCGGATCGGCAGAAACAGCCAGCAAGAGGGATCTTGTCAATGATGAACCTAAAATCGGGATCAATCATGAAATACTATATCACGAGTCTGCTTCTACTCCTGACCGTCACTGCGGGATATTCGCAACTCAGGGTCACTTCTGAAAACGGGCAAACGCTTTACCTCCGGGCAGAGGAAAACGGCACGGCGGGTTCTCCGGCCCAGCTCACCGTATCCGGGACAACCGTCTCATCGTTGCTGCAGCTCAGGAGCGGAGCGACACCAGAGTATGTGGCGCTTGCCGATGACGCTCAGGGGAATGTCATCTGGGGACAGGTTACCAGTAAAGCCATTCAGGATCAGACGATCCGCAAGGAGGATCTTGCTTACTATCGGAGTATCGATGTGTTTACGCCCTACGCGGAGTTTACTCCTCCGGCGGGTGAGCCCTCTGCATATGAAGATACCAACCTGAACCAGGAAACCGGACGGGTGGAATGGTTGGGTCCAGGGATCACATTTGAACCCGGTGTCTATTTATTCACATTCGTGTCCAATCTCTCGTTCAAACGTACAGGCATGGAGCAATATCATCCGCAGTCATGGATACGGCTGTACAATACCGACAAAAACGAATTCTATTCAGCACTCCACACCATCTCGGGAGACAATGAAGCCGCCAGTGAACACAGTGGCAAGGATATCGTCATCTTTACAGAACCGACAACCGTGTGGCCCAAAATCGCCTGTCAGGAAGGGGTATCTTGTATCTGGTATAACTATGGTCACATCGCAAAAGCCATCCGATTGTTTTAAATAGATTTAGATAAAGAGACCGGAACAACCATCATCAGGAGTCGTTCACCCGAGAGGGGGACAATCCCTCGGAATAACCAGGTAAGCTATAGTCCACCTGAGAGGTGGACTATACCTCGGAATCATACACCCAAGAAGATGAAAAATGCCGCCTTTCTGTGATTTTTTGATTGAAATTTTACCTCAAGATCAATACGTTCAGGAGCAGAGTCATTCCGATATCAACCGCTTGATATGGAACTGTCAATCCGTGCAGATCTGAAATCAACAAGGAGACTTTAGTGGAAACACGATTTCCTGGTACCGGTATTAGAGGACTATTTTTGGGAGTACTGACGCTTATGGGTGCGACTTTGGTTTCTTCTTGTAACAAATCGACGAGCGAACCCTGGACATTTGTCCATGTGGCTGACATTCAGGTGGGATCGCCCAAATCTTTTCGCTTCGCTCCGGCCTGGAATGAAAACTGGCGAACGGCCCGGGCGCAGATTCTCGACATCAATCCCGAATTCCTGCTGGTGGGCGGCGATCTGACGCGGGACGGAGCACTACATCGCTTTGAAATGAAAGAGATCAAAGCCGATCTCGACAGTCTCCCCTTCCCGGTCCACGTGATCGCCGGCAATATGGATGTGGGCAACAAGCGCTCCGAGGTCAATGGTGCCCGGGAGGACCGGGACGATCGGGACCTCAATATGACCAGCGAAAACCTGGACCGGTTTGAATCCGTTTTTGGTCCCCTCTGGTGGAGTTTTGAACACAAAAACCTGCGGGTTTCCGCGTTTCCCGATATGCTGCTGGGATCCGGTCTGCCCAGAGAACAAGCCCTGTGGACCTGGCTGGAAACACAAACCGAAAAACCACAGGCCGATCACCAGATCTGGATGATGCACTATGCCATGTTTGCCGATTCGCTGGACGAACCCAACTATGACATCAACAAACTCGATGAATACCTGGGCTGGTATTTTACCATCGACAATCCCTACCGCAGCCGGTTGATGGAGATTTTCAAGGCCACGGCTACGGACCGGGTGATCACCGGACACATTCATTGCCGAAAAGACCACGAGGCAGAGGGCATCGCCTTTGATCTGGCACCGGCGACCTGTTTCAGTCAATGGGATGACCGCTGGCCGGAAGGAGATCCCACGCTGGGATTTTACCGTTATGATGTCTATGCGGATCACATCGAAAAAACCTTTATCCCTCTGGACTCGGTTTCAACCGCCAAAGGCTACGGACCCGGAGGCCATCCTCGGCCCGAAGAACGGGATTATTCCAAAGCCTGGGAAAACGGCGCCAATCCATAATCTACGAATTGCCTCATGATGGCCTGAGCCCGGCAAAAATTCCAATCAGACAGGATCAACAGGATTTGCTTCCGGTCGATCCTGTCTGATATTTCCTGCCTTGAAATAGCCCCGTCTGCAAAACATTAGAAATTCTACAAAATTCTTTTGTATATTACCTGCCGAGCTGTCTGACTCGCACCTTCTGACCACAGTGGACAGGTGTGAATAACGTGAAACCAAACCATGCATAAACACGTTTATGATCGTATGAAACTGCTGATTGTTGAAGATAATGATAGTCTGGCAGCAGACATGCAGACTTTTCTGACAGAATCCGGGTTTGTCGTTGAACACGCGTCCCGCTATCGGACCGCCAGTGAAAAGATACATGAATACGAATACGATCTCGTGATACTGGATCTCGGGCTGCCCGACGGCAATGGTCTGGATTTGATTCGCGACATAAAATCCACCGCCCAAAGAACCAACATTCTCATACTGACGGCGCGGGATGCAGTGGAGGACAAAGTCAGGGGACTGGATCTCGGCGCAGATGATTACATGACCAAACCCTTTCACCCCGCAGAACTCAATGCGAGAATCCGATCCACCCTGCGTCGCTCCCGGTTCGAGGGCAGCAATAGATTGACAGTGGATGAACTCACTGTCGATTTCACCGCCGCTCAAGGGTATTGCAATCAAACCCCTCTCCACCTCACCCGCAAAGAGTACGATCTGTTGGTCTATTTTTTGCAAAATCCCAACCGGATGCTCACAAAGGAAAGCATCGCTGAACATTTGTGGGGAGATCATATCGATCAGGCGGATAGTTTCGATTTTGTCTACAACCATATCAAAAACCTGCGCAAAAAGATCACACAGGCGGGCGGCAAAAATGTAATCAAAGCCTGGTATGGAATGGGATATACCTTGACCGGTTCCCAATAAACCGACATTCAATCCCTGAAACCTATGTTTGCCACAACCCTGGGCTGGTTATGAAAAGAAAATCTGGTTTTCGACTGTTAACAAAGACCACGTTTATTTACCTCCTGTTTACCTTTATCGCTTTTTATGCCAGTGCCCTCTTTCTTACGCGAGAGGCCAATGAATTTATCGACAACAATCTGGAGCATCGCTTTAAAAGAATGGAGCGCAGGATCAAATGGAGCATCGGAGCGGACAAACTCGATAAATTTCAATCCTCGTTTATTCAGATCACCCCTGTATCCGAACCTCCCGACCGATCATTTCCCGTTTCTACCGATACCCTGATCCACAACACCGATCTGGATGAACTGCAGCATTTCCGAAAAAAAACCACCCTGCTCGAGGTCGATGGAGCATATTATACCATTACCCTGCTAAAATCCATGGATGATTTTGTCCGCTTGCGTGACGATATCTTTGAAGGTCTGATTCCGGCCTTTATTGTACTGGCCGTCACCATTGTACTGTTCAATTTCTTGCTTTCCGGCGTTCTATTCAGACCGTTCAACGAGATTCTCTATCAGATGAAGACCTTTAAAATCGGCCAGAAAGACTATAAAACAGTGCAGACCGACACCACAGAATTCAAGAAAATGCAGGACCTTTTTCACTCCATGATCGATCGCATTCAGACGGACTATCGAACATTGAAAGAATACACCGAAAACATGGCTCATGAAATCCAGACACCGCTTACCATCATCCGCAACAAAACAGAAACCCTGCTCAACAGTAAAACCGTCATGACCGCGAACACGAATACCGTCAAGACGATCTATGATGAGGTGACCCATCTGTCGCGTCTGGGAAACACACTCAATCTCATCACAAAAATTGAGAATGGTGAATACAACAAAGCCATCGAAATCCGCACCCGGCTGATCATTGAAAAACATGTTCAGGCGGTTGAGGAACTGGCGCATCTGAAATCTCTCACTATCGAGACAGAGTTGTCTGATGATCACAGCCTGACAATCGATCCGGTTCTCCTGGATATCATCCTGAAAAACCTTCTCCGCAATGCCATCAGTTATGGATCTCCGGAGGGTCCTATCCATATAAAGACCACCATAAAGTCTCTCCTCATCAAAAATCACGGGGTTCCCTTTACCCCGTCCGAAAGAGAGCTGTTTGAGCGGTTCTCGCCTCAGTCCAAGCAAAACAAATCCCCGGGACTCGGTCTGGCTCTGGTCAAAAAAATATGCACCGTCAATCATCTCTCCATCAGTCACCACTATCATAACCATGAGCATGTATTTGAAATCAGACCTGTTGAGTGACGGGTTTTCCACCCATGGGCTGGCACCTCCGGAATTCGGAAGCCTGGAACGCTTTTCTGTTCATGAGTTTATTTATCTCATCATAAAACCTTGATTCTGTGTTAACAGAATCCCTCAAAATCTATTCCTATGATTCTATTTCATTTGCACCAACAGGTGATTTCACCCTTTAGTTGACGATATTATAGTGAAATTATTTAAGATTCGGTGCTTCGCACCGAATCCGGGTAAAAGTATACTGCGGAACACGATCCTCCCGCCTGCCGATGTCATTTGGACCGGTACCCGGGCAACACTCCATCCCTCAGCATTCACCTGCATAAGGACGAGCGGGAGAGCGTGTGGAGCCCGCGCAGGATCCTGGCTTTCGCCTGCCACAGACATCCGGGCTGGAATCCTGCACACCCTGAAAGGCTCCCCCTGGAGCGCTGGCTAGCATTGCGAAAGCCAGAGCCGGAGCGGTCCTGTAACGAAAATACCAGTCACCCGTACGGAAACCGCAGACAGGACCACATGTCGGCCGCCCGGATCACGGTTTCAGGGGGAATAAAACAGGGGCGATGAAGCATTTAAACCCATACATGCAAATACATGATTCGCTACAAAATGTCTACAGAATCGATTTGTATATTGCGACGACTGTAGAAATGGAACTGCACAGAGGACAACACGACATGTTAGCCATAAAACGAGCACTTTATATTCTTATCGCACTGACCACGGCATCCCTGGCACAACCCGGCAGGGCGGGCGCAGGAATCATCACCGGCAAGACCTATGATACGGTAAACGACCGCCCCGTGGAATACGCCAACATCATTTTGTTCGATCAATCCGACAGTACACAGGTCACCGGCACCACCTCGGGGTCTGACGGACAGTTTCAATTCCAGCGGGTGCCGCAGGGCATCTACACTATCGAAATCCGTTTCATGGGGTACAAGATT
>CAYPUH010000085.1:3809-14791 GCA_964413725.1 uncultured Cytophagia bacterium | reverse complement strand
GGCCGGAGAATTGTGATTCGCAACCCGAACGATGGAATCGGTTTGGGACTCTACTTTTTCACACAATTCAAACAACGTCTCAGGATCGAGTCCGATGATCGCAGCCATGGCACCATTCCCCGCCGAAAACATCAGTTCCCCACGTCTCTGAACACAGCGCAAACCGTCGGCAAACGTCAGCGCACCCGCTGCGGTAAGGGCCGAGTATTCACCCAGGCTGTGGCCGGCTGCCATATGAGCCTGCTCTCCGTTCTTTTTCAGCAATTCATGCAGGATAACAGAGTGCACATAGAGAGCGGGTTGAGTGTAGCGGGTCTCTGTCAGGCGGTCATCGGGTCCGTTGAAACAGATGGCAGTCAGAGAAAAGCCCAGCTGTTCATCGGCCTGATCATATAGATCCCGTGCTTCGGGATATGTATCGTATAGATCCTTTCCCATGCCCACTTTTTGTGAGCCCTGTCCGGGAAATAAAAATGCTTGTTTGGTCAAACTGATTTCCCTCCACAAAGCTTGATGATGCGCTAGAATCGTATCGCGCAGGCACCCCATGTAAAACCGGCGCCAAATGCGACCAGTACGACGACATCTCCCGCTTTTAATACGCCCTCGCGTCTGGCCTCATCCATCGCGATGGGAATCGATGCGGCAGATGTATTGCCATACCGATCGATATTGATAAACACACGTTCCGGAGGAATATGGGCGCGCTTGGCTGTGGCATCGATGATACGCAGATTGGCCTGATGTGGAATCAACAGGGAAACATCGGAGCTGTCCAGTCCTGCCTTTTCGATAATGCCAACCGCAGCATCTCCCATGGCTTTCACAGCATGTTTAAAGACCTCGCGTCCTTCCATTCGGATAAAATGGAGACGTTCATCCACGGATTCATGTGTGGGAGGGACACTGGTTCCCATTCCGGGAATATATAGAAGATGATTCAGGCGTCCGTCCGAGCGGATATCCGATGCCAGAATTCCGTCCTCGGCATCAGAGGGTTTGAGGACAGCTGCACCGGCACCGTCACCAAATAACACGCAGGTATTTCGATCTGCATAATCGGTAATTCTTGAGAGTGCTTCTGCCCCAATCACCAGAACGGTTTCGGCTTTTTGTCTGGCAATTTGTGAATCGGCAATATCGAGCCCATAGATAAACCCGGAACAGGCAGCAGCAATATCAAAGGCCGTGGCATTAACAGCACCCAGTTTCTCCTGCACAAAACAGGCAGTGGATGGAAATCCCACATCTCCGGTAACCGTCGCAATAATGATAAGATCCAGATCTTTGGCGTCAACGTTGGCATCTGCCAGAGCTGCTTTGGCGGCTTGCACGCACAGATCTGATGTGTGTTGATCCTCTCCGATGATATGCCGGACCTTCATCCCCGTACGCGTAACGATCCACTCATCAGAGGTATCCACCATTTGTTCCAGCTGTTTATTGTTCAGTGTGTTATCGGGTGCATAGGATCCGGTTCCAACAATTCGAGACCACGACGTCTTCAAAATCACTCCTGCTGACCCGGCAGAGACTCTATATGAAGGTCAGTCTGTTTGGGTTAAGCCTTCCGTGTCCTGGCAACGAGACCATAACGTCAGAGATGATCAGACATGTGCCATAGATCTAGTCGATTTGAACGTTTCGCGTTCGATATTTTTAAGTTCAGCAATCCGATCCTGAATGTGCTGATGCACATTTTCCAAAGCCATTTTATGTGCAACGACGATGGCATTTTTAATGGCCCGGGGGGTGGATCGGCCATGGGCGATCATGGTAACACCTTTGACACCCAACAAGGGGGCACCGCCGTATTCCTGATAGTCAAAAACTCGACGAATCCCCTCCAGTGTCGGTTTCATCAACAACACCCCGACCTGGGAGAAGAGATATTTTCGCAGCAACCGTCGGAAATTTGTCTTGAACAGACCGTGAAAACTCTCAGCAAATTTGAGAACAATGTTTCCCACAAATCCGTCGCACACCACAATATCGGCTTTTCCCGTCAGGATATCTCCGCCTTCCACATTGCCCACAAAACGAAGATTGCTGTGCGACAAAAGCTGATGAGCTCTCAGGGTGGTATCATTGCCTTTGACATCCTCATGGCCCACACTGAGCAAGCCCACGCGTGGCGTGGATTCGGAAAAGAGACGGGAATAAAAAATACTCCCCATAAGGCCGAATTCAAACAGATCACTGGGCCGACTGTCCACATTGGCACCGGCGTCAATAATCAGCGTCTGCCCCGTTTGTGTGGGCAGCAGCATCCCGATAGCAGGTCTGCGAACACCCTTAACACGCTGAAGCGTAAACAGAGCAGAGGCCATCACGGCCCCGGTATTGCCGGCGCTGACAACTGCGTCCACCTTGCCTTCTCGGTGCAGTCCCATGGCGACGGCGATGGAGGATTCTTTTTTCTTCAGTCCCATTGAGGGTTGCTCATCCATGCGGATCCAATCGGGTGCATGAACGATGCTGACAGGCAATTCGTGTGTACGAAAATGTCTATCGATCTCTTTCTGAATCGCGTTTTGCTCTCCGACCAGGACCACCTCGAATCGTCCGTGGCCATGCCGCGCCGCTTCAATACCACCATGCACAGCAGAGTGAGGGGCATGATCCCCTCCCATCGCGTCTAGAGCAATACGTAACACAGAATATCTCCAAATAATTCAGATTGAGCAGAACCACACTCCCAGAGACAGAAATGGCCTAGGATTCTTGTCGTGGTAAAAACACAGACCGATTTTTGTAATAACCACAGCTGGTACAGGCCCGGTGTGGTTCTTTGGGCTGACCACAGTTACTGCATTCGGTAACCGTGGGAGTGGAGGCTTTCCATTGAGCGCGTCGTTTGTCACGACGGGTTTTTGAATGTCGTCTTTTGGGCAGTGCCATTGTGTCCTCTCGAGTCAGGTCGTTTCTTGAATGGATTCATGTTAACGCAAAACAAGTGCCATAAAGGCACTCGTATAATCATCGTAGAGAGCGACTCCTCAGGAATCGCCCAGCAAATCTCTCAGCTTGCCCCATCGAGGATCGATTCGATCCCGCTTGCAGGAACACGTGCTCTCGTTTAAATTGGTACCACAGACCGGGCACAAGCCGGCACAGGATTCTGAGCACAGTCGTTTCAGTGGCAGCGCCAGTAAAAGCGTTTGCCGGATCGGATCCGAAATATCAACATCCTGATCCACCTCCCCCAGATAAAACACCCAATCTTCATCCTGATCCGCCAGATCCGAATCGGAGGAAAAGACCAGGGTCAGACTCTCATCAAGTTCGTGTTCATAGTCCTCGGCGCATCGGTCACAGACCATCGTCAACCTACCTGTCGTCCTGGCCACGAGTGTCAGTGTCGTTCCCACGCGATCGATGCGAATCTGAATGTCCAACGGGTGTTGAAACTCGGCTTGATCCCCGAGCCCCACATCCGTGGGCATCACCTGGCGCTGTAGCTCGGTGTGCCCCTCTTTAATGTTAGATAAATTGATTTTTAACAACATACAATCCTGCCAAATCGTCGATAAAGTTAGCAATTAATCGATAAATAGTCAAGTCAAAAATTGGTGCAAAATGAATTTCATTCAGTTTGCAACCCGCAATCTCACCGGGGGAGTATAAAAAGAAACGAACTCGACTTCGATGACTCACCAAACAGACAAAACAGATCCCTAAAAGGGCAGGTAAAGAGCGTCGTGGACTCTTGCTCGTACGTGCTTACCACAAAGTTGTTCCACCAGATCGAGGGCGAATTCAAACGCAGAGCCGGCACTGGTACTGGTGGTAACGGTACCGGATCTCACCACCCGATCGTCACTGTATTGTCCCCCCTTTGCCAATTTCAGACTGCCCGGAAATGCGGTGAATCGGTCCTGCTCGTTGAGAATCTGATTGTTTCGCAAAAGATTTGGTGCGGCACAAATGGCACCAATTAAGCGTTGCTGTGAATGATGTCGCTGCAAAAGATCCTGAAGACGCGTATCGTCCTGCAGATTTAACACACCCGTCGTCCCACCCGGAAGGACGATCATATCAAAATAATCGTCTACGACTGCGTCGAGCGTGGTATCGGCAAGATGGCGTGTCTTTCGGGAGGCCTCTACAGGACCATCGTGAAGGGATGCAGTGACCACATCGATATCGGCTCTCCTCAGCACATCGATAATTGTGATGCCTTCAATCTCTTCAAATCCGTCAGCCAGGGGAACCAAAGCGCGTTTCATACTTTTGTCTCCTATGAGTTGTCTTGATGTGATGCTCCACCCTTCCATCCCGCGGAATGGGAGATCATGTTGTGCAGAGTCGCAATAACCTTGATTGTCAGAGCAGGGACATCTCTGCAGCCTCTTGCGGAGAACGCCCTTGTCTTTCACAGGGTTCCAGAGTGTACCGGGATCACCGGAAGAAGGAAGCGGGATATCCCTTTCATATAGAGGAAACATCGTTCAGGGCCTCATTGTTGCAAGAGATTTAGAGGAGAAAGCAAGAGCAGAGGAAACCGTCAAAACGAAGGTGAGATCCGACCATATAAGGGGGTGTGCGTGACCCATGCATCGGTAAACAAGCTGGGTTAGCGTCGAACCAACTCCATCTCGCCGAAAAAGAAATGGATTTCCCGCACCGCACTCTGATCTGAATCCGATCCGTGCACCGTGTTTCGGGTCACATCTTCAGCGTGAGCGTGTCGAATGGTGCCCTCTGCAGCTTCAGCGGGATCTGTTGCCCCCATCAGAGTTCTGAACGCTTCAACAGCATTCTCCTTTTCCAAAACAGCGACGATCACGGGAGTCTCTGTCATAAAGGCGATGAGTTTGTTAAAAAAGGACCGTTCTCGGTGTTCCTGGTAAAACAGTTTGGCCTGGTCCGGCGTCAGATCGACCATTTTCATGGCGACAATGTGAAATCTATCGGTCTCGATACGTTGGAAAACATCTCCTATCAAACCACGGGAGACACAATCCGGCTTAAGAATAGCCAGTGTACGATTCATCGCGCTCCTCTTTGTGTCGTATTTTCAAGGGCAGTCGAAAGCGAGTCCTGCAGCCGGTTATCAGGTGCTGGCTCGATCGTGCGCCAGATGTTTATTAAGAGGCTGAGCGGTTTCCAACCCCACATAAAACGCTTTCAGGTTCAAATCTTCGGTTCCTTTGGGTACCCGAGCCTCAATTGCAGATTTGAGAGCCTGCTCAGAGACCACCCGGGATACGCCGGCGATAATCCCCAAGGCGACAATATTTGCCACCAACTCCCGTCCCACTTTCTCGCGAGCCAGTTCTGTGATGGGCAGCGGATAGATATCGGCGGTTCCTTCCGGGATATGCTGTACCGCATCCTTGTCGACGATAATCAGGCCATTTTCTTTGACATCGGATGAGTAACGATCGCAGGATTCCTGTGTCAGTGCCAGCAACAGATCGATATGAACGGCTTTGGGATAATCGATATCCTCATCGGAAATGATCACCTCGGATCGACTGGCGCCACCTCGTGCTTCTGGACCGTAAGACTGACTTTGAGTGGCATTCAATCCGTCATAGATCGCTGCTGCTTCAGCCAACACCTTGCCGGCCAGTACCAATCCCTGGCCTCCTTCCCCGCTCAATCGCACCTCATAACGGAAACTCATCAGATTACCCTATTGGCTTTTAAGTTCATTTCATTGGTGTCCGGTTACCGGGCACCAACCTGGTTAACGATATAATAAACAACAATGATTTCGTATCATTCAATTCGAGTCGATTCTGTTTTTCGATCAACATAATAAATTGATTTTACTAGAATTGTTGTGGGGTGTCCGGTCGTTCGACCGGACACTAATAAGTTCATTTGTTAAAATGGCCTCCTATTGAGAGGCTTGTTGGTTTCTCCAATCCATTCGCATGCAGGTTCGGATCAACCTCTCCGACGCTCGATCAGTTTTTGGTATTCATGTCTCCATTCGGGTTTATCCTCATCCACAAAAATGCCCGTCACAACCTTATCCATAAGGTCTTCAGGAGACATCCGGTTGGCACGCGATTGTGATACGGCGTGTTCTTTTTGCCACGTCATCATATCCACAGGTGTACCCTCGCGATTGCGACGACCATAAGTGGTGGGACACGGTGTCAACACTTCCACCACCGAAAACCCGATTTTTTGTATGGCTTTCACGATATATTTTTCAAGCTGAGTGGCTTGGTAGACGGTGGAACGCGCCACAAACGAGGCACCCGCGGTTTGGGCCAGACCACTGATATTGAAGCTGTTCTCGATATTTCCATACGGAGCGGTGCTGGCTTTTTTTCCCACCGGTGTCGTCGGGGAGACCTGACCGCCGGTCATGCCATAGATATTGTTATTGAACAGAATCACCGTGATGTCGATGTTGCGACGGGCCGCATGGATATAATGATTGCCCCCAATCGCAGTGGCATCGCCATCTCCTGTAACCACAATGACATTGAGCCGGGGTTTTGCCACCTTTATTCCGGTGGCAAACGTCAGGGCGCGGCCATGGGTGGTATGCAAGGTATTGAAATCCACATAACCGGTCAGCCGACTCGAACATCCAATACCACTAACCACGCAGACATCATCTTTATTCAATCCAATATGATCGATGGCTCGCAACATTGCTTTCAACACGATACCATCTCCACAGCCGGCGCACCAGATCAGGGGGAGTTTATTTAAACGCAAATAGTTATCATAATCAAACATGTATCAATCCCTTTACTGTCTCGAGTACATTGACTGGGTTTAGAGGATTGCCGTCGATTCTATTGAGTTTATGAACCGGGATATGGCCGGAGACCGCCCATTCAACTTCGTGAGCGATCTGCCCCAGATTGAGCTCGGGGACAATCCAGTGTTTGATTTGGTCATTAAATGATCGAATTTCCTGATCCGGAAAGGGCCAAAGGGTCTTGAGACGAAGCAATCCCACCCGAATCCCCTCCTCACGCGCCAATCGCATGGCATGACGTGCAGATCTGGCGCTGGACCCATAGGATATCAGACCGATATCCGCATCCTCCATATGTTCTGTCTCGACCTGAACAATACGGTCACGAAAGGCGTCAAATTTGCCATTCAAACGGTACATCAGCTGATTGATTTTTTCGGGATCGTTGCTCGGGAATCCCGTCTCATCGTGAGCGAGTCCGGTCACATGATAACGATATCCCTCGCCAAAGCTGACAAATTCCGGGATACCGGAATCGGACTTGGCATAGGGCAGATATAATTCCGGGGGAACACTGGGTGTTTTTCGATTGACAATCTCAATCTGCTCGGCGGGTGGCAGCGTCACTTTTTCGTTCACATGCCCCAGGATCTCGTCCAGCAAAAGCACAACCGGTGTCCGATATTCTTCAGCAAGGTTAAACGCGCGAATAGTAAAATCAAAGGTCTCCCGCACGCTAAAGGGAGCGAGAGCGATGATGGGATGATCCCCATGGGTTCCCCATCGGGCCTGCATCACATCCCCCTGTGACGGCATTGTCGGCAATCCGGTGCTGGGTCCGCCACGCATCACATTGACGATCACACAGGGAATTTCTGCCATGGCCGCATACCCGAGATTTTCCTGCATCAGGGAAAAGCCGGGGCCACTTGTGGCGGTCATCGCCTTGGAACCGGCCAAAGAGGCTCCGATGACCGAACCGATGGAGGCCAATTCGTCTTCCATCTGAATGAAGACCCCGCCTACCTCCGGAAGGTGATGAGAGAGGACCTCTGCGATCTCTGAAGAGGGCGTAATGGGGTATCCCCCAAAAAACCGGCAACCGGCAGCCAATGCGCCTTCTGCACAGGCTTCATTACCCGACAATACTTTGATAGAATCAGATTTTGAATTCATTTCAGTCATTCCGATGGTTTGCTCTTATGCACAGAGATGGCAAAATCAGGGCATCTTAATTCACACAATCCACAGGCGGTACAGGCCTCAAGATCGCGCACATGGGCTATCCCGTTTTTCATCTCCAGTACGTCGTGAGGACAAAATTCAACACAGATGGCGCACCCCTTGCACCAGTTTCCATTGATGCGGATCTCGATTGACTGAGTTTCAGCATCTTTCGTTGTTGCCATATCGACCAACTCCTTATCCGGATCATTCTAGAGTCCATCAGCGGCAGACGGCAGCCTATCGCATCACGACCTCTTTACAGAAAAAAAAGTGTCCCCAATAAATAGGGACACTCCTCTATCTCTGCTGACACCTAATGGTCTTTGTCTGCTCGATGCGGTCTGATTTGTTGGGGATAGCATTTTATCAGTATACTCCGGAACAACCCGGTTCTGATGAATGACGTAAAGCATAAGCCTGGAGCAAAACTTACAGGTTTTTGTTTAAAAAAGCAATAGTGAATCGTTGAAACGCCGGGGTGAGCACCACACATACAGTTATCGCACCATCTCGGTTCCGGTCTCTCCGCGTATGGCATCCGGCATTCGTTCCACCGAGCTGATCACCACTCGCGTTCCACCTTTTTCAAGAAATTCTATAGCGGCTTCGATTTTGGGTCCCATACTCCCCGGAGGAAAGTGTCCGGCATGTAGCCAGCGTCTGGCTTCAGAGATGGTAATGACATCGAGCGGCGTTTCCTCGGGCGTACCGAAATTGAGCGTTACCGTGTCCACAGCGGTAAGGATATACAACTCATCGGCCTTGATCTCTGCGCCCAGCACAGCCGAGACACGGTCTTTATCGATAACCGCATCGACGCCCTCGAAACGCCCGTCCTTTTCCTCATAAACCGGGATGCCACCACCACCGGCGGTGATGACCACGGTATCCTGTTGGATCAAGTGACGAATGGTAGAGGCTTCAACGATTCTCTGGGGCAAGGGAGAGGGTACCACGCGGCGGTAGCCACGGCCTTTATCCTCTTTGATGACATAACCCCGTTCCTTTTCCAGTTTTGCAATATCCTCTTTTTGATAAAAGGGACCGACAAACTTTGTCGGATTGGCAATGGAGGGATCATCTTTATCCACGACCACCTGAGCCAACAGCGTCACCACATCCCGTTTGACACCTCGGAGGGCCAATTTGTTGAGCAGAGTTTGTTCGATCATGTACCCCATCCCCCCTTCGAGATCTGCGACGATGACGCCGAGCGGGACCGGGGGGACCCGGTCTCGCGTGTCTTCGACTCGAATCAGGGCGTGCCCTACCTGGGGTCCGTTGCCGTGTGTGATGGCCACACGACAGCCTTTCTCAACCAGATCTGCCACACCGATCAGAGCACGACGGGTGTTGGCGAACTGTTGATAGATATCGCCTTCTTCAAATTCCCGTGTGATGGCGTTGCCACCGAGCGCCACCACCACAGTTTTTTGAGGTGATCGATTCATGACTCTGGAACTCCCTGTATTGCCTCCCCAGACACGGTCATCGACGCAAGACTCGCCGGGCCGGCAGGTTCCCTTCGTCGGCCCGGTGCCGATATTAAAGTAATTCGATCATGTCCTCAAGAGTCGGCGACCCGATTTCCTGCAATTCATAAAAAACGCGCGTGCTGGGTTTGTTGAACTCGATGACCCGACGCAGATCAATCGGTGTCCCGATAATAACCATGTCACAATCGGTGGCATCGATCGTGGCCTTGAGATCTTTCATCTGCTGATCGCCATATCCCATGGCAGGCAACAGCATGCCGATTTCAGGATATTTTTCAAAGGTCTCGACGAGCGAACCTTTCAGGAACGGTCGGGGATCCACCAGCTCGGCTGCACCGAATCGGTCGGCTGCCATAACGCCGGCGCCAAAGGTCATCTCACCATGAGTCAGTGTGGGTCCATCCTCTACCACGAGAACGCGTTTGTCGCGAATCATCTCCGGATCCTCCACAGAGATCGGACTCGCAGCATCGATAATCCTGGCGGAGGGGTTGAACGACCGAATATGGTCCCGTACCATCTGGATATCTTCGATTTCGGCCTCTACTTCTTTATTTATCACCACCACATCGGCCATACGCAGATTGGCCGTACCCGGATAGTATTCCAGCTCGTGCCCAGGTCGTAACGGATCGGCGACCACCACATGCAGATCGGGTTGGTAAAAGGGGATATCATTGTTGCCACCATCCCACAGAATCACATCGGCTTCGCTTTCCGCTTGTTTGAGAATCTCACCGTAATCGACACCGGCAAAGACGGTGATTCCATTGACGATGTGGGGTTCATACTCTTCCATCTCTTCGATGGTACAGTTATGTTTCACCAGGTCATCGAGGGAACCGAATCGTTGTGCCCGTTGCGCCACCAGGTCCCCATATGGCATGGGATGACGGATAGCAACGACGTTTTTACCCTGTTCGGTCAACAGCCTGGCAATGCGTCGTGTGGTCTGACTTTTTCCGCAGCCTGTTCGGACTGCGCAGACCGCTACCACGGGGACCCTGGCTTTCAGCATGGTATGCTTGGGACCCAACAGAGAAAAGGTCGCGCCGTATTGATGAACCAGAGCGGATTGATGCATCACATAATCGTTGGTCACATCGCTGTATGAAAAAAAGACCTCATCCACATCATGTTGCTGAATCAGGCGTGGCAATTCCACTTCCGCTTCTATGGGGATACCATCCGGATAAAGCGACCCCGCCAGTTCGGCCGGATATTTCCGACCGTCGATATTGGGAATCTGCGTGGCGGTAAACGACACCACAGTATAATCGGGGTTATCACGAAATGTCGTGTTGAAATTGTGAAAATCTCTTCCCGCAGCACCCATGATAATGACTTTTTTTGCAGACATAACTCCTCCAAAAATGATTCCGTCGTCTGGTGCGCCAGGTCCGACCCATTCCCGATCCTGGGCCGATTGTCGACGGGTGATGGATGAATACAAACTCCATCTGGAGGAGACGGAAACGGTAACTCGGTAAGGCAGGGCTGGACCTGCCTTTTTTGTTTTCATGACGGTTGTTGTCATGTGCCCGGTTGGAATGGGTCGGACCTGGCGCACCAGACGACGGAATCAT
>CAYPUH010000085.1:0-3799 GCA_964413725.1 uncultured Cytophagia bacterium | reverse complement strand
AATCTCTTCCCGCAGCACCCATGATAATGACATTTTTTGCAGACATAACTCCTCCAAAGATGATTCTCTCGTCTGGTACGCCAGTTTCAGCCCATTTCAACCGGGCACATGACAACAACAGTCATGAAAACAAAAAAGGCAGGTTCAGCCCTGCCTTACCGAGTTACCGTTTCAGTCTCCTCAAGATGGCGTTTGTATTCATCCATCACCCGTCGACAATCAGCCCAGGATCGGGTCTGAAAGCAACGGCGTCGAAAAGTGGAAGCGTCAGGCCAACCCTTTGTATAGGCGACCATATGTTTACGCAGCGTTCGCAGCGCCCGGGTTTCGCCGAATTCGGTCACTGCCTGTTGCGAGTGTTCAATACATACGGCCATACGAAGACTGGGTGGAGGATCCACAGGGGTACGGCCCTGTCGGTCACATTGGATCTGCTGAAAAATCCAGGGATTTCCCAAGGACGCCCGGCCAATCATAATCGCATCACACCCCGTCTCTGTTTTCATGCGCCGGGCATCTGCGGCGGATCGAATATCTCCGTTGCCGATGACTGGGATGGAAACCCTTTTTTTCACTCGCCTGATGATCTGCCAGTCCGCTCGCCCCCTGAACTGCATCACCGCGGTACGGGGATGAACCGTGAGGGCAGCTATGCCGGCATCTTCAAGACATCGAGCCACCTCATCCGTCTGGTCCTCCTCCCACCCCGAACGAATCTTGGCTGACACCGGAAGCTCACCAGAAGCCCGAACCACCGCACGAGCACACTGGTATAACCGCTCCAGATCGGCAAGCATGGCAGCTCCCGCCCCCCGCTTGACAACCTTTTTTACCGAACAGCCGAAATTCAAATCAATAACATCGGGATCAAACGCCAGGGTCTGCTCAACCGCACCTGCAAGAACCTTGGGATCGGATCCGAACAACTGAATTCCGATTGGACGCTCATGCTCCTCAAAGCGAACATACTCCCACGTCCGGGCTTGATGGTGAATCAAGCCGTCCGCACTCACCAACTCGGTAAACACCATGTCAGCACCGAAACGACGACACAACTGTCGAAATACACGGTCCGTCCACCCCGCCAACGGCGCCAGACAAAGGCGATCCTTGATATCATAAAACACGGCCAAAATATACTGCTTTCTGTTTTTTTTAGCAAGACTTTAATTCAAAAAACATCAGATTAATTACTATAAATCAATAGCTTAAAAAATTAAGAAACTATACAGCCTGTATCTATTAAATTCTGCTATACAGCTTTAAAGCTGTAAAACTAATACAGAGACGATCCCGAGCTTAAATTATTGCAACTCGAAATACATATAATATAAATGACCGAATCGATCCCTGACACGTGCTCTCCGGTCACCCTTTGGGATGATGACGGGATTGAACACTAAAAAAAAGGGCACCCTCCGGGGTGCCCTTTACTCGGTCCGAGACACACGATGATCAGGATTTTACCCCCTCCAGAAGAGCTGTGGCGATTTGTTTGGCCGCCATATCCAGGTCCAGGCGTTTACTACGAGAAAGGGTCCAGTTGGTGGCAATCTGATCCAGGGCACCAAACAGAATCTGTTTGAACAACGTAGGTTGAATGTCTGGCCTGAAAAGGCCCTCCTCCTGACCCTGGGTAAAGGCATCGCCAATCACATCGAGATACTCCTTGAACCGGGTACCTTTATAGCCATGGATAAACTTGCTGCTCTGTCGAAGTTCGATTTCGAGAAGCTGGGTCATATCGGGATGATTGCGGACCATCTTCATGTGATGATTGATAAAGGTGCGAATCTTTTCTTCCGGCTGAGGGACCTGTGCAATCTCTTTTCGCATTTCATCAATAATCGGAACCATCTCTTCTTCAAAGATGGATATCAACAGGTCATCCTTGTTATCAAAGTATAGATAAGTCGTCCCGGTAGCCACTCCGGCCATTCTGGCGATCTCTTCGACCTTTGCATTAAAAAAACCATCCCGGGCAAACACTTTTATGGCGGCTTTCAGGATTCGTTCGCGTTTTTCCATTGCCATAGTACCCGACTCCCTTGACTGTATTGTTCTCGACCGGTAGTCTATCAGAGTTGGATGACCCTGATTCGATGCGGCGTACCGACCTCAATGTATTGAATGGAATAGCATAATCGCCTGTGTAAATACATCTCTCACTGTAAACCGACTCATTTCAACCGACAGGGTTACCAGATTCTGTTTACACAGATTCCACGTCGGTTATGTCCCATCGTCAGCCGCCCCCCCATCAATCTCGATACGATCTGCAGCGGTACATACAGTTCGCAGGGTATCGATTCCAAAAGATTCCAAACAGATGTCAACTGGTTTTCAAGACACATTCTAAGGGGCCCCCTAGTGCCTCCCCCTGAAGCCAATCATCATTGCATAAATGTAAAAAGCGTGGTTTAAAAAGCAACTGTTTTCATAGTCGGATTCGTTATCAGCTGTATCCGGTCAAACCATCCCGGTTGCTCCGAGTCTGTTCAGTCCTGCCGGCTTTAATATCTTGAATATGCAAGAATTTGACTTTAAGCACCAAATCAAGATCTCTATTGTGTTTACTTTGTATTCTCTGTAATGTTGGCGCTGATCATTGATTCTATTGGGAAAAGGGCGTCACTGAATGAAATTCAAAATAACTGTTGACAAAACCATTGGAATTCCGTAATATATTTTCATCATACTGAATTTAATTCATAATAGTAAAAAACGCAAGTGCATTCCCAGCCCTCAGATGAAAACGAACCCTCAGGGAAATGTCCAAAAGGAGGAATGAATGAAAAAGAGCATCTCTGGTTTGGTGACAGCGGTCTTAATACTGTTTCTATCCACAAACCTCTTTGCTGCAGGTGTAGATCTTACGGGGGTAGGTGCCCGGGCGATGATGCTCGGCGGCAACTATCGAGCGGTCGCCGACGACTGGAGCGCCATGTTCTGGAATCCGGCCGGTATGGCATTCACCAAAGGATGGCACGCTGGAATGGGATTGGAATTTCTGCAGCCCGTTGTGGGTTTCACTCCACATTTGAACCAATTTCCATTGCAATTCAACCCCTCTTCGAATGGCGAAATCACAAATGAAGAAAAAACATATTTGATGCCCAGCGGAGGGATTTATTATAGTGATGGAAAATTGGCTTATGGTCTCGGCTTTTGGGCTCCTTTTGGACTGGGGGCCAAATGGAACATAATAGACACCGAGACTTACAACCGTGACTATCCCAAATACGAATGGGAAGATGATCTCAAAGTGATCGCGGTTCAACCGACCCTGGCCTACCGGATCAATGACAAGATGAGCTTCGGATTGGGACTTTCGATAACTTATTCTGATATAATTATACAACAACCCAAAAACTCTCTTGCTTTACCCAATCCTTACATCTACAATCCAGCTCTGGAACAAGCAGCAAGTAATTTACCCCGTATTGCCTTGAGTTCAGATTATGATCATTTAATGACCACGGCAACTTTAAAGGGTGATGGTATATCTTTCGGAGCGAATATTGGCTTGATGATGAAACCAACCAAAGATTTGAGTCTTGGTGTATCATTACGCTACTACAATACAGCCGTATTAGACGGAACTCTGGAAGCCACGAGTTACTGGGCCAATAATCCTGGCGCACATGCTGTAATCACACAGGGTCTGGAACCCGCCTTCAGACAACAATTACAAGCCGGGTTAATTACCCAGCAGGAATACTATGTGCTAACCAATTTCTATTCAGGCGAAATAGCTCAAGAATTCAAAATCCCGGAAACAGACGTAGAAGCTGAAATG
>CAYPUH010000084.1:5271-15073 GCA_964413725.1 uncultured Cytophagia bacterium | reverse complement strand
CTCCTGAACCCAATGGATATCTGCATATCGGTCATGCAAAATCTATCTGCCTCAATTTCGGACTGGCACAGGAATTCAATGGTACCTGCCATCTTCGCTTTGATGATACCAATCCCACCAAAGAAGAGTTGGAATACGTAGAGTCGATTAAGGAAGATGTTCACTGGCTCGGTTTCGATTGGGATGAGCACCTGTATTTTGCATCAGACTATTTTCAACAGTTTTACGACTATGCTGTGCAACTTATCCACAAAGGCAAAGCCTATGTGGATAGCTTGAGTTCAGCAGAAATACGCGAGCACCGGGGAACATTGACCCGTCCCGGAAAGGATAGTCCGTATCGAAACCGTTCGGTGGAGGAAAATCTCGATTTGTTTGAGCGGATGCGGGCCGGTGAATTCGAAAATGGCGAACATGTTTTACGCGCCAAGATTGATATAAAGTCGCCCAATTTGAATATGCGTGATCCTGTTATGTATCGGATTTTACACGCCCCTCATCATCGGACAGGGGACAAATGGTGTATTTATCCCATGTATGACTTTGCGCATTGTCTCGAAGATTCCATCGAACGGGTCACCCACTCGATTTGTACATTAGAGTTTGAGGATCACCGCCCCTTGTATGACTGGTTTTTGGATGAACTGGAGGTATATCATCCACAGCAAATCGAGTTCGCGCGGCTGAATTTAAGCTATACCGTCATGAGCAAACGAAAACTGCTAGAACTTGTGCAAACAGGCGTCGTAGACGGATGGGACGATCCACGTATGCCGACGATATCGGGGTTGCGTCGACGAGGCTACACACCCGCTTCCATTCGGGACTTTTCAGAGCGAATCGGTGTTGCCAAACGGGACAGTATGGTTGATGTGGCATTATTGGAACACTGTATTCGCGAAGATCTGAACAAAACAGCACCGCGGGTGATGGCTGTTCTCGATCCCATAAAAGTGGTCATTACCAATTACCCGGAGGATAAAGTGGAAGAGGTGGAAGCGGTCAACAACCCCGAAGATTCCGATGCGGGCTCCCGCAAATTGCCGTTTTCACGAGAACTGTACATTGAGCGAAATGATTTTCGGGAAGATCCGCCGAAAAAATATTTTCGTCTCTCTCCTGACCGCGAGGTTCGTCTGAAACATGCCTACTATATCACTTGTGTGGATGTGGTCAAGAATGACCAGGGAGATGTTGTCGAACTTTATTGTACGTATGATCCGGAATCCCGCGGAGGCTGGACCCAGGACGGCCGAAAAGTAAAGGGAACATTGCATTGGGTCTCTGCTCAACACTCGCTTCCTGCCGTTGTCAGGCTGTATCAACACCTGTTCACCAAAGAGAACCCGTCCGAACTTGAGGAGGGTGAAGACTATAAGGACCATATCAATCCCGCTTCGCTTGAAATTAAATCAAACTGTCGGATAGAACCCGGCCTCAAACAGGCACAACCCCTCGACAGATT
Source organism: uncultured Cytophagia bacterium (assembly GCA_964413725.1). Lineage (GTDB taxonomy): Bacteria > Zhuqueibacterota > Zhuqueibacteria > Residuimicrobiales > Oceaniaggregativiventaceae > CAYPUH01. Next base: position 13,608 of record CAYPUH010000084.1, on the reverse strand, counting down.
CCAATTTTTACGTCAGGGATATTTTTGTCTCGATCCCGAATCCGATTCAAACACCCTGGTGTTTAATAGAACCGTCTCTCTGCGGGATTCCTGGGCCAAGATCGAAAAAAAACTCGCTCAAAAATAGTTATAGCTACTCTCTCTCCCAAGGGGTAATCGACAAATATAGTCGGTTACCCCCTTTTTTTTTGAATTTAAAAAAAGGGCATAATGACACTAGTGTCCGGTCGTTCGAACGGACACACTACCACAATTCTATTAAAATCAATTTATTGTGTTGGTCAAAAAACAGAATCGACTTGAATCAAATCTTACGAAATCATTGTTGTTTATTATTGATTTATTTTGGTTGGTGTCCGATAACCGGACACCAGTGGCATGATGATTGTAGTGTGGTATATATAGGAGAAATCGGTAACAGTTTTGTATTCAGTTACAAGAGTTTAGCTTGGTGGGTAGGTGCAAAGACTGGACAACGTTGAGGCATCTATGCCATATTGTATCATTTTGTTCAGGAGAGGAAGGGCAATGAAAAGAGCTATAGGACTGTATGTTTTGATTGCGGTTGTGGCATTTGGTGCTGGCTATTGGACCGGCCGTTGGCAACGTCAATATGAGAACTCTATAAACACATCTCAGACGGTATCATCGTCAGTCTCCTCCCCCAAATCGGTTGCTCTGGAGGTGGCCACAGATACTCTTGGCGTTTCGGGTTCAGCGATCCCTCCAATTTCCGAGAAAAAGGCTCTTAAACCGGAGGTCATAGAATCCATACCTGATGCCCCCCCACCTCCACCGCCATCGACTTCTGCTCCGACACTTGAAGAGGAAATCGGGGAAAATGATAACAGCAAAATGGAACCGGACACTCAATTATCCCCTGTGCTTGCCGTTAAAGACATATTGAGGACAAAAAGGGAGATGGATGCTTCTCTGCTTATAAAGCCGGAGACGAACAGTGTGTCCCACGGCGATATTGGTTCCGGGATATTTGCAAATCAAGACAGTGTAATTCACAAAATATCGCAAGGGGATACTGTAGCACCGGTCCCGTCGACCAAACCAGAACAGGCGTATCCAAAGGATACCGCAGAATACCGCGAATTGACGGCTGCCCGACAGCAGTTGGGACGAAAGCTGAAACTCTGGCTCAAGGACCACCCCGTTTTCAATGACACAGAATCGCCGAGGCAATCCAGGACCGTTTCCATTACTCAGAGCAGTCAAACCCCTGTGGATTCAGAGAGACAACGGTCTGGTTCTCGTGGACGACGATGGGGGGTGGGACTTTGCTCTGGCGTGTTGCAATCGTCTGTGGCAGAAACCCCGCTGAGCAGCGGAATCGCCAGCGAACTGAATGTACAAGTCGCATTGTCACCTCACTTCTCCCTGATAGGGGATGTGGGAACGGGCAGTGTCACGGATGGACAAAAATACAGCCAACTGGGCATGCAGTTGTGGGGCATCGATCTCGGGGTTAACTATAAAGTCATGAAAGCCGGGCGCATTTCTTCATTTCTGGAGACCAAAGTTGGCTTGCTACACTGTTCACCCACCCTAATGAGTCGCGAGCGTTTGAATCCGGTTTCTATGGGCATGCTATCGCTGGGGAGTGGGTTTGAAGTCGATATTCATGCCAACTGGTCTCTTCATCTTACGGCAGAATATCGCCATGCGTTTGGTTCGGTGTTGTCCGCATCGGGGTCCGGACAGGATGCTCATACCGCTTTCATGGCAGGATTTACATTTTATCCTGGAGGATCCCAGGACAAAGACGAAGTGAAATTGTTGGCATCAAAAAGCTGAAAACGGGAACAAACGAGCGAACAAAGGCGTACCATCAATGGTTTAGAATTGGTTATGCAGGTGTGCCCGAGTCCCCTCTAATTGAGTGCTGACCCCCCTTATGCACTCAAAGCGGCACACCTGCTTTTTTTGTGTTTTGCCCACCGAGAGCATGGGGTTGCCGTTTGCTACATATGCTGTTCGATAGCAGAATGAGACTGTTTGATGATCTTTATGTTGATTTTAATGAAATAAAGTATTATTATTAATGACGGGTAGAAAAGCGTCCGTAGCTCAACTGGATAGAGCTTCTGACTTCGGATCAGAAGGTTGGGGGTTCGAGTCCCTCCGGACGCGCCGGAACAAAAAAAAAGGCCATGCTTTTTAAGAATGGCCTTTTTTTGTTGTCTGTCGATGAAACACAATCCCTCACGGCAGAGCGGGGCAGAACCCATATGGCTGTCCATATCAAAACAGCATGCGACTGTATTTTATACGCGATGATTTGTGATCAATAGTGTTCCCGGATCAAGTTTGACGTGGAGTTTTTCGAGATTCGCGGAATGGTGATCCTTGAGGAGGTTCAGAGCGATATAATTCTGCATCGGGTTCAGCATGATGATGACCGAAAACAGAGATTTGAATCGATTGATCGGTGCAGGGATTTCATCTTCGTCTAAATTCAATTTTTCTCGATGCAAAGTGGCCGAGAACCACATTTCACCACCCAATTCACTGGCCAGCTGTTTCCAGTTCTCAAGTTGATTGGGAGCCATTTCTTCAAACGGATAGCCGTCCACGATGACCATGGACGGGGAAAATTGAGTGTCCTGAATCAATGAATTGATTTTTTCTTTGACAGATTCAAAGGTGACACTCTGTTTTTTAAAGTGAAGAATAAGTCGGTTCGAGAGAATAGAATCAAAAATATCCTGTTTAAACTCCAGCTTGTAGGTTTTGGAGACCTCTTCGAACACCTGTTTGTACCAATTTTCAATGTGATGGGGATCATCAGCAAAGGAGATGTGTAGGATTTTTTCGCCTCGCATAGATCGATCGATCGCAAAGTGAACCAGACTGGCTGTCTTACCAACACCTTTCCGAGCGGTAAACACCCCAAGATTACCTTTACCCAGCCCTCCGTGAATACCCTTTTCCAGGATACGGATGGGGCTGCGTTTTAAAAGCTCTTCTTTCAACATGGACTGTCCTCGATAAGTTTTTAAATCCCCTAGATAGGGGATTGATAGATGCATTTACTCGTTTCTTGCCGATGATCTGTTCGGGACAAATCTTTTTAAAATATAGAAAACGTCGATTGAATATCAATACATTTTTTGGGCAATAATGTGGTGCGAGGATCCTGGCTTACAGACCACGGGATCCCCGTCTTTGTCTCACTGATCACCGGAGCCCACTTGTCTTGAGTGACATTAAGAGTTGGCTTCGCGTTCCTGCAATTCTTTTCGCAGCGAGTCCATAAGACTTTCGGGAACTTTACCGTATTTTTGGAATTCCATTGTGAATTCCGCTTTTCCCTGTGTCGCTGACCGCAGTGTCGTGGAATAACCAAACATTTCTGCAAGAGGGACTTGAGCTTCAATGACCGTAAACAGATTGTCTTCCGTGGCGCTAAGGATTACTCCCCGTCGCTGGTTTAGTGTGGCGATGATATTGCCCTGAAACTCCGAAGGACCCTCAACAGAGACGCGCATGATGGGCTCGAGAAGAATAGGCTTACACTTGTTATACGTTTCCCGAAACGCCTGCAGAGACGCCTGTTGAAATGCCATATCTGACGAGTCCACGGGGTGATAGTTTCCGTCATTCAGGGTGACCTTGACGTTAACAATGGGGAACCCGAGCAGAGTCCCTTTTTCCGCGGCCGTTTCAAATCCTTTTCGACAGGCAGGAATATAATCCTGAGGAATCACGCCACCCTTGATATCGTCCACAAATTCGAAATCAGCTTCATGATTGGGTTCTATGGTGCCAACCACTCGGCCGTATTGTCCGGCTCCACCTGTTTGTTTTTTATGAGTATAATCAAAGTTGGCGGCACGTGAAATACTTTCCCGGTAAGACACCTGTGGTTTACCCGTTTCCAGGTCGATCTTGTATTCCCGTCTCATTCTTTCAAGATAAACATCCAGATGCAATTCACCCATTCCACTGATCACGGTATCCGAGGTCTCTGGGTCTATATGAGTGCGGAAAGTGGGATCTTCCTTTCCAAATCGGTTGAGTGCTTTGGACATGTTTTCATTGGACTTGTTGTCGTTCGCCTTAATGGAAATCGATATGACCGGTTTCGGGACATACATGGGAGACATTGAATAATTTAACCCCTGTGTTGTAAAGGTATCTCCTGAGGCACAGTCCACCCCAAAGAGGGCGATGATATCCCCTGCCGTTGCCGTTTCGATATCGCTCATCTCATCGGCGTGCATGCGAATCAGACGTCCGACCCGGACTTTTTTTCCGGTGCGGATGTTGACAATTTCATCACCTTTTTTCAGGGTGCCTTGATAAAGACGGACGTAGGTCAACTGTCCGAATCGGGTGTCATCCAGTTTAAATGCCAAAAGGATCAAGGGTTTTTCGGGATCATAGTCGATCTCGATTTCAGCTTCGTCGTTGTCCAGATCAAGAGCGACATTTCGGATATCATGGGGCACCGGCATATATTGAAGGATGGCATCGAGAAGCGGCTGGACTCCAATATTTTTAAAGGCTGACCCCATAAATACGGGGGTCATTTCCAGAGACAGCGTTCCTTTTCGTACGGCATCGGTAACGAGATCCTCTGTGACCTTATCCTCCAGATATGCCTCTGCCAAGTCGTCACTGAACATCGAAGCCGCATCCAGAAGAATGTCCCGTTTTTCCAGTGCCAGCTCCATCATATCTGCTGGAATATCGTCTTCTCTTACCGTTTCGCCATACTCGCCTTCAAAATAGAGTGCTTTCATTGAAACCAAATCAACAACGCCATACAATTCGGCTTCACGTCCTATGGGCAGTTGCATCATTATCGCATTGTGGTTCAGCTTGTCGCGCAATTGTTGAGTGACTCGCTCCGGATCTGCGCCCATTCGATCCAGTTTGTTGACAAAGGCGATACGGGGTACTTTATAGCGAGTCATCTGGCGATCAACGGTGATAGATTGCGATTGAACGCCGCCGACTCCGCACAACACCAGAATAGCGCCATCAAGAACCCGAAGGGCTCGTTCCACTTCGATGGTGAAATCCACATGTCCCGGTGTATCGATGATATTGATCCAGTTGTTTTTCCACTCGACATTTGTCGCTGCCGACTGGATGGTAATCCCACGCTCGCGCTCAAGTTCCATGGAATCCATTTTTGCCCCGACGCCGTCCTTGCCGCGTACTTCGTGGATACGATGGATTCTATTCGAATAGAACAAAATCCTTTCGGTTAACGTGGTCTTTCCGGAATCGATGTGAGCACTGATTCCGATATTTCTCATCTTGTTGATGTCAATGGCCATAAGATTCTCTTAAGATATTGTTCATTAATGGTTTTGTGACTGTTTCGGTCAATTTCAAAAGCTTATAATATAAGAAAAAATTCCAAGATTGCAAATGAAAATTTTGTTAACCGCTTTGTTAAGGAGCTGTCATGATTGCATGACAATGCACAAAGAGTTGTGACAGAATTCAGTGGGATATGGATCAGACAGACTGGTCCGGACGCCAAGCGAGAGTGTTTGTATTGTAAAAATAATAAAAACAGTTTTATAACGTTTTGAAAGCCAGTTGGAAAATGACGGTATGGGAAGGAATCGGAACAGATTTTGCTTTCTCGGTGGTGGGATGGTCAAATGGATGGTTTGCGATTCCGAGACTGCAACAACAGGCTGTTTTCTGGTACAGATATCCAAAGGAGGGTATGAACAATGAATCTTGATCAGAATGTATTGGATCGGAAGACGCTGGAGGGACTGTATGCTCTGGTGGAAGAGGGAGAACCCAATTTTGTCGATGAGTTGATCGAGACCTTTTTGGGTGATGCTCCACGTCTTTTACTGGAAATCAAAACGTCACTCAAGGATGTGGATCGTGAACGATTGTCCCGCTCTGTTCACACCCTAAAGTCCAGCAGTGCGGCGGTTGGTGCCTCGTCGTTATCCAGTCAGTGCCAATATCTTGAGGGGGCTGCACACAGGGCTTCAATCTCTGAGCTGTCAGAACAGGTTGCCGTTTTGCACGATCTTTATATCTCAACAGAGACAGCGTTGAAAAAAGAGAAATCATGAGGCTTGAAAGAACCTGTTGGTGGTTCGACTCTATTAATTTTCTTGAAGATTCCGTTTGAATTTTGTATTTTATTACAATGTAGCGAGTCTATTACCAAACACCAGGACGGAATCTTGCAATGAAATTGCCCAACAAGCTAACTCTGTTTAGAATTCTACTTGCACCGCTATTCATTGTCTTTTTTTCAATAGATGCACTATGGGCCTTGCTCATCAGTATTATTTTGGCCATTATTATTGAACTCTCTGATTTGTTGGATGGGCAGATTGCTCGAAAATATGAGCAAATCACCGATTTTGGCAAACTGATGGATCCGTTTGCTGACAGCATTTCCAGATTCACCATTTTTTTAAGTTTTTTGGGTGCTGAATTGGCTCCCACCTGGATGATCGCCATTTTCTTTTACCGTGATGTGTTGGTCTCTATTCTCAGGGTTTTTTCCATTAAATCCGGAGTGGTTATCGCTGCGCGGACCAGTGGAAAGCGCAAAGCCATGGCCCAGGCCATATGCATTTTTGCTGTTCTAGCTGTGCTGCTGGTGGACCGTCTGGGTTGGTTTTCCGGTTTATTTGTCCACTATTCGGTCACCCAGATAACCACGGGTGTTATCTTTTTGGCTTCTCTGGTTACCGCATGGTCAGCCGTTGATTATTGGCTGGCAAACCGACATATTTTTCGTCATGTTTTACAGCAGAACACAAAACCCGATGTTGACTAAGAGATTGCAGCAGAGTGACGGATCGGGTACACACTTGAGGTGTCAATCGCTACAGACTTTGTATCAGGTTTTCAACGTTTTGTACCACGATCGTTGGCCGGTCGGGTGATTCTTGAGCCATCTCCAGGGTCGTCTCTCCACTCAGGACCAATATGCCTATCATATTTGATCGATATGCCATCCGAATGTCGGTATAGAGACGATCTCCTACAAAGGCGATGTTTTTGGGGGGGAGATTCGCTTTTTTGCAAATGGTTTGAACAGCATCCTCTGAGGGCTTTCCCGTGACGACCGGGGTTTTCCCTGTTGCTTCTTTGAACATGGCGATAAAAGAGCCCACATCAGGTTTGAATTCACCTTTTGATACCGGGCAGAGAGTATCCGCATGGGTTGCGAGATAGGGCTTGCCGTCCGTAATATATTGGTAGGCGAGCTGAATTTTTTTATAGCTCAATTCTGTATCAAATCCAAGTACGACGGCATTTGCAGTCGGATTGGACTTGGAATGGGTTCGAATTAGATGGAATCCTCTCTGTTGAAATTCAGATTCCAGATCTTTATTGCCCACCAGATAGATGTTGGGTTTCAAGTGATGTCGATTCAGATAATCGATGGCACAGTCGGTGGAGGTGATCAGGCTGTGTTGCTCTGCCGGAAAGCCCATGTGTTCAAGTTTGTGGAGATAGGTGTTGCGGGACTGTGAAGAATTGTTGGTAAAATAAAACAACTGTCTGCCGGATTGTATCACGGCCTTCAAAAACGGTCGGGCATATGGAAACGGTTCATTGTTTAGATAAAGGGTGCCGTCCAGGTCGCAGACAACTGCCTGACAGTCTTGCAGTCGATTTTGGATGTCAGTCATCGAATCCACTCCTTCAGATCATCTTTATTGGTATACACAATACGGTTTTGGGCTAAAAGATGCAAGCCGTAAGATCATAACCGTATATCGGTCTGGTGTTGGGGGAAATGACTTGCATATCAGACCCGTTTTGGTTACATTAGTAACCCTTAAATTTTGTCCTCATAATTCCTCAGGTCATTTCCTATCCAATATACGGTCCGAGCGCTCTGGTTTTTAACAGCGAGAGGCAATCGATATAAACTATCTGAGGGAGTGTCGATTAAAGGGTCGAGAAGCGGATTTTTCCCATCCGAGTATGTTGAGAGCAGATAAATACTTTATATTTCAATGGAGGTATGCGAATGTCTAGAAAGATGGTCACTTTAGACGGCAACGAAGCTGCTGCCTATGTGGCGCATAAGCTCAGTGAAGTCGTTGCCATCTACCCCATCACACCCTCCTCTCCGATGGGAGAGTGGGCCGATGCGTATTCGGCTGCTGGTCAGAAAAACATATGGGGAACCATCCCACAGGTGACGGAAATGCAGAGTGAGGGAGGCGCTTCCGGTGCTGTACACGGTGCGTTGCAGACCGGTGCTCTCACCACCACATTTACCGCCTCTCAGGGATTGCTTCTCATGATCCCCAATATGTATAAAATTGCTGGAGAGTTGACATCTGCGGTGTTTCATGTTTCAGCCAGAAC
>CAYPUH010000084.1:0-5261 GCA_964413725.1 uncultured Cytophagia bacterium | reverse complement strand
GGTGACCACAGTGATGTGATGGCCACACGTCAGACGGGGTGGGCCTTGTTGGCGTCAGCGTCGATTCAGGAAATCATGGATTTCGCCCTGATATCCCAGGCGGCAACCCTGGAATCCCGAATTCCGTTTGTTCACTTTTTTGATGGATTTCGATCTTCTCATGAAATTCAAAAAATCGAGCAGCTGACCCGTGACGACATGAAAGCTCTGATGGATGATGAGCTGGTCATCGCCCATCGCAACCGCGGATTGTCACCCGATCGACCGGTGGTACGAGGTACGGCTCAGAATCCGGATGTCTTTTTCCAGGCTCGCGAACAGGTGAATCCTTATTATGATGCCTGTCCTGAAATTGTTCAAAAGACGATGGATCGTTTTGCCAAAGTCGTGGGACGTCAATACAACCTGTTTGATTATGTCGGTGCCCCTGATGCCGACCGCGTCATCGTCCTGATGGGGTCAGGAGCAGAAGCCGCGGATGAAGCTGTGGAGTACATGGCGGATAAAGGCGATAAAGTTGGCTTGATCAAAGTCCGTCTCTATCGGCCTTTTTCTGTAGACCATTTGATCAAAGCATTGCCCAAGAGTGTGAAGGCGATTGCGACTCTGGACCGCACCAAAGAACCCGGCAGTGTCGGGGAGCCGCTATATGAAGATGTGATTACTGCTTTGGTTGAGGCGGAGGATCGCGACATTCTGCCCACGGCAAAACGACCGCATGTGATCGGCGGACGATACGGGCTTTCCTCCAAAGAATTTACACCGGCAATGGTAAAAGGTATATTGGACAATCTTGAAAAGGATTTGCCCAAAAATCATTTTACCGTGGGTATTGAGGACGATGTCTCCCATACCAGCATCGATTATGATGCGGATTTTAGTACAGAAGGTGACGATGTTGTACGCGCCATTTTCTATGGTCTGGGATCAGATGGTACCGTAGGAGCCAATAAAAACACCATCAAGATCATCGGAGAAGAGACCGAAAATTATGCGCAGGGTTATTTTGTGTATGACTCCAAGAAGGCTGGATCTGTGACAAAATCTCATTTACGATTCGGGCCGCGTCCCATTCGTTCCACCTATTTGATCAATAAAGCCAATTTTATTGGATGTCATCAGCAATTTTTCCTGGAAAAGTTCAATGTGGTTGAAAATGCCGTTGAAGGGGCAACTTTTTTACTGAACTGCCAGGCCGAACCGGAAGAGACATGGGATGTACTGCCAAAGACGATCCAGGAAGAAATCATCAAAAAGAAACTAAAGTTTTATGCTATTGACGCCTACAAGGTGGCCAGGGAGACACAGATGGGTGTGCGTATCAATACCATCATGCAGACTTGTTTCTTTGCCATTTCCGGTGTTCTTCCCAAGGATGAAGCCATCACGTATATTAAAAACGCCATCAAAAAGACCTATGGCAAAAAGGGAGATCGCATCGTCCAGATGAATTTTGACGCAGTGGACAAGGCGGTTGAAAATCTGCACGAGATTCAGGTTCCATCCAGTGTCACCAGCACCCGGGAGATGCCACCGACGGTATCGGAAGACGCGCCTGACTTTGTCAAAGAGGTTGTTGCTCCTATCATTGTGGGTAAGGGAGACGATCTGCCGGTGAGTGCCATGCCTGAAGATGGAACGTTTCCCACCGGTACCACTCAGTGGGAAAAACGAAATGTTGCCCTGGAGATACCGGTGTGGGATTCCGAGGTCTGTATCCAGTGTGGTAAATGTTCCCTGGTCTGTCCTCATGCTGCCATTCGGCACAAAGTTTATGATCCCAATCATCTGGAAGCGGCTCCGGAGACATTTAAATCCGCAAAGGCTCGGGGCCGGGATATTCCTGACGGATGGTTGTACAGCGTTCAGGTGGCACCCGAAGATTGTACCGGATGTGGCTTGTGCGTTGAAGCATGCCCGGCCAAAAACAAAAAAGAGGTTGGCCTCAAGGCCATCAATATGGAACCCCAGCCTCCGATTCGTGCACAGGAACGTGAAAACTATTCGTTCTTTCTGGATGAGATTCCGGAAATGGATCGTCGCGAAGTCAAGATCGGTAGCGTCAAGGGATCGCAATTTTTGCAGCCCTTGTTCGAGTACTCTGGAGCCTGTGCCGGCTGTGGTGAAACCGCGTATGTGAAACTGATGAGTCAGTTGTTCGGAGACAGAAGCATTATCGCCAATGCCACAGGCTGTTCTTCGATCTATGGTGGAAATTTACCGACAACGCCCTATACCGTCGATGCGAACGGAAGAGGTCCTGCCTGGTCCAACTCGCTGTTTGAGGACAATGCAGAGTTTGGAATGGGATTTCGGTTGACTCTGGACAAACAAATCGAATTCGCCCGGGAGCTCGTCCAGACCCTGTCCTCTGAAATCGGTGATGAATTGGCGACCGCTCTGTTAAATGCCGACCAGAGTACAGAAGCCGGCATTTATGAGCAGCGTGAGCGGGTCAGCGCGTTGAAGGAAAAGCTGGCCTCGCAGAAATCGGCCGATGCAATACATCTTCAGTCGCTTGCCGACGCCCTGGTTAAAAAGAGTGTCTGGATTCTCGGTGGAGACGGATGGGCTTACGATATAGGCTATGGAGGTCTGGATCATGTTCTGGCCTCTGGGCGCAATGTCAATGTTCTGGTACTCGATACCGAAGTTTACTCCAATACCGGTGGACAAATGTCCAAGGCCACACCGCTGGGAGCGGTGGCAAAATTCGCCGCTGCGGGCAAACCTCTTCCCAAGAAAGATCTGGGAATGATCTTTATGACTTATGGTAATATTTATGTCGCCCGTGTGGCCATGGGATATAATGATCTGCAAGTGATTCGGGCCTTGCAGGAAGCGGATGCTTATGACGGTCCCAGCATTGTCATCGCGTATTCGCACTGTATCGCTCATGGAATTACCATGAGTGATGGCCTTAAAGAACAAAAAGCAGCTGTTGAAAGCTGTCACTATCCGCTGTTCCGGTTTGATCCCATTAAAGCCGATAGCGGCCAGAATCCTCTTAAACTCGATTCAAAAGCCCCATCGATCTCTTATGAGGACTTTGCATACACCGAAACCCGGTTCAAGATGTTGACCAAGAGCAAACCGGAGCGGGCAAAGATGCTCATCGACAAGGCTCAGAAAGAGGTCAATTCCCGTTGGCATCTTTATAAATCATGGGCTGATATGGAATACAATGGTAGCGATGGAACGGCTGAATAAACAGAGAACGACAAAATGCGGTGATGTCCGTTCGGGCATCACCGTCTGAGTCATGAGAATAAAGGAAAGGATTGAGTGAAGATGGATTTAAAAACGACCTATATGGGATTAACCCTGAAGAACCCGCTGGTCCCGTCCGCTTCTCCCCTGTCCAAGGATATCTCGACCCTGAAAAAGCTCGAGGATGCCGGTGCGTCTGCCGTGGTCATGTACTCGTTGTTTGAAGAGCAGATATCGTTTGAGGCGGAGGAATTGAATCACTTTTTGACCCGTGGCACCGAGAGCTTTGCCGAAGCATTGGATTATTTTCCAGAACCCGAGGAGTTCAATCTGGGACCCGAGGAGTATCTGGACCACATTCGAAAAGCCAAAGAAGCCACAGACATTCCGATTATCGGTAGCCTCAATGGTGTTTCGACGGGGGGATGGATCGAGTATGCCCAAAAAATCCAGGAAGCGGGTGCAGATGCGCTGGAATTGAATGTGTATTTGATTCCAACCAATCCGCAGCAGAATGGACAAGAGATTGAATCAATCTATCGTGATATTCTCCGAGCGGTAAAACGCAATGTGGATATTCCGGTGGCCATGAAATTGAGCCCCTATTTCAGCTCAATCGCCCACATGTTGAGTCAGCTTGACGAGGATGGTGCGGATGCGCTGGTATTGTTCAATCGTTTTTACCAGCCGGATTTGGATTTGGAAAAACTGGAAGTGAATCCTCAGGTGGTGTTGAGTTCTTCATCTGATATACTATTGTCTTTGCGATGGATTGCCATCATGCATGATCGCGTCAAGTCGAGTCTGGCTGGAACCACAGGTGTTCATACCGCGACGGATGTCGCCAAACTGGTTATGGCGGGTGCGGATGTCGCCCAGATGTGTGCAGTGCTGCTCAAAAAGGGTCCCAACTATCTTTCCACGTTGCTCTCGGATTTAGAGACCTGGATGGAGCAGAACGAATACGAATCGATTTCGACGATGAAAGGCAGCATGAGTCAAAAATCGGTTGCAGAGCCCGCCGCATTTGAGCGCGCCAATTACATGAAGGCGCTTAACGATTACAGCAAACATTTCACCCTCTGATGCTGACAGAATCCTCTGGTACATATGTCTGTGCCAGAGGAACTGATTTGAAATCATTTCAAAAGGGTTGACTTTTAGAATTTCAGTTGTTATATTTCTGAGCTCAATTTGAAGGTTTTTCGGCGCGTTCGTCTAGGGGTTTAGGACGCTGGCCTCTCACGCCAGTAACACGGGTTCGAATCCCGTACGCGCTGCGAGGAATATGCGCCCGTAGCTCAATTGGATAGAGCGTCTGGCTACGGACCAGGAGGTTGGGGATTCGAGTTCCTCCGGGCGCGCTCATCAACGTGGATTACTGCCGTGGCCGATGATCACAGTGTCTGGATGCGACTGGCTTTAGAGGAAGCGCGAAAGGCATTTAGAAAGGGTGAAGTGCCCATCGGTGCGGTGGCTGTTTCCGAGAGTCAGGTTGTCGGTCGGGGTCACAATTTGGTTGAAACGCTGCAGGATCCCACTGCGCATGCAGAAATGCTGGCCTTGACAGCTGCATCCACAGCTTTGGCTTCGTGGCGACTGGAGACGGTACATCTTTACAGCACGTTGGAACCCTGCCCCATGTGTTCCGGGGCCATTTTGCTGTCCCGAATTCGTTGTGTGGTTTATGGCGCCAAGGACCCGCGATATGGGGCTTGTGGCTCGGCAATCCAGGTCTTGAACGCCAAGGAACTCGATGTGCATGCCACAGTGATCTCGGGTGTGGAAGAGGAGGCGTGTCGAGCCCTTTTGCAAAACTTTTTTCATCAGCTGCGTCAACAGCGGAATCGTTGATCGGTTTACGGAGAGGTGCGAGAGTGGCTTAATCGGGCGGTCTCGAAAACCGTTGTACCCTTTACGGGTACCCAGGGTTCGAATCCCTGCCTCTCCGCTGTTTTTATGAACAACATGGAATCGCACGGAGAGGTGTCCGAGTGGCTTAAGGAGCACGCTTGGAAAGCGTGTGTAGGCAACCCCTACCGCGGGTTCGA
>CAYPUH010000083.1:7304-15142 GCA_964413725.1 uncultured Cytophagia bacterium | reverse complement strand
CCATTGGGTGGATCCATTATAAACGTGGCGATCTCGACAACGCCGAGACCTTTATCCTGAAAGCAATTGCATCCGGAGAACAATCCGCAGAGGTCTATGAACACCTGGGCGATGTCTATATGAAAATGGGAAAACCGGACAAAGCCAGAAAAGCCTGGAAGACGGCTTTGGAACTGGACGAATCCCTGCAACATGTCGCCACTAAAATCGATAAATTGTCCAAGCCTCAATCGTCTGCGCCACAATGAAAACACTCCTCGACTCCGGAACAACATCGATATATGGCATTATTGTATTGATGATGCTATTGCTGAGCAGCTGCGGCCGTGTCCTGCATCGACCGGCACTGGAACCGGATGAAACCCGGATGGAAACGATACAACAGGTGCTGCAACAGAACGCAAATCGGTTGCGCACTCTCCATGCCTCCGGCAACATCATCGTGGAAACGCCAGAATCCTCCTTTCAGGGACAGATTACCGTCAGGATCAAAAAACCGGATTCCCTCTATGTCAAACTGGAGGCGACCCTCGGTATCGATATCGGTGTGTTGTTTGCCGATCGACGGGAATTTCTCCTCTATACTCCCATGCAAAACACCTACTATACCGGTGCATCCGGGGATCTTAATTTGCGGCGATTTTTACCGATCGATCCGTCCATCGACCGCCTGATCGAAACGACATCAGGACTCTGTACAACCCAGGACCTGACACAGGGAATCGTCAAATCAAAAGAGAATGAGCTGATCCTGTTCGGACGTCACAAGGATCGGTATTATACCTTTTGGATCGAGCCCCTCAAAGGCGTGGTTCTGCAGACACAAATCCGAAATCAGGATGATGATCTCCTTTATCTGGCAAGATATGAACGATTCAAACGGGAGGGAAACGTTTATCTCCCCCAAACCATTCGTATTCAACGCCCGGAACAAAAAGAATCGGTAACCCTCTTTTACACATCCGTCCGGGCCAACAAAGAGATCCCGGCAGCATCGTTTGCCATCCGGGTCGCCGACGACACACGACACATCGGGTTGTAATACCACACCCCGGAACGGAACACACTGCTGTGGGAGCTTTAAAACCCTTTGAAAAAAGGTGAATTATGTCTGAGCATCCCTGTTATCTCTCCATCGTCATTCCACTTTACAATGAACATGAATCCCTTGTCGAGTTACATCTCGAAATCACTGAAACCGCACAAAAATTAAAGCAACCCTATGAAATCATTTTCATAGACGACGGCTCTTCAGATGCATCTGAAGACATTCTGGAAAAACTGGCCGCAACCGATCCGGCAGTCCGGGTGATTCAGTTTCGCCGCAACTATGGAAAATCGGCGGCTCTGAATATCGGCTTCAGCCATGCACGCGGTCAATTTATCGTGACCATGGATTCCGACCTTCAGGATGATCCCCACGAGATTCCTAATCTTCTGGCCCTACTCGAAAACGGCTATGACATGGTTTCCGGCTGGAAAAAGAAACGTCACGACCCCCTGTCAAAACGGCTTCCCTCCAAAGTGTTCAATTATTTCACGTCTATGCTCAGTGGAATCCGTCTGCATGATTTTAACTGTGGACTTAAAGCCTATCGCGCCCAAGTGGTCAACTCGATGACCATATATGGAGAACTGCACCGATACCTCCCTGTTATCGCTCATCAATCGGGATTTCGGGTTACCGAACTTCCCGTGGTCCATCACGCCCGAAAGTATGGGACGAGCAAATTTGGAGCTGCACGATTTTTTCGCGGTGCCTTTGACCTTTTAACCATCACTTTTTTGACGCGTTATCAAAAGCGTCCCCTTCATCTGTTCGGCCTTATGGGATTGTTGAGTTCCCTAGGTGGCGGACTTGTTCTTGTCATGTTGCTCTACCAGCGATTGTTTCATCATGTCTACCTCAGCAATCGGCCCATTCTTTTTCTTGGCGTCTTGTTGATCATCGTGGGGGTACAATTTTTTTCCATTGGACTGCTCGGCGAAATGCTGACGTCCATGCGGAAAAACCACCCCGATGTCTCGATCAAAAAAATGCGCGGATTTGAAACCGATGCCTAAAGTCCTGATCATTGCCTATTACTTTCCGCCCGCCGGCGGCCCAGGTGTTCAGCGTACGTTAAAATTTGTCAAATATCTGCGTGACTTTGGCTGGGAACCGGTCATCCTGACGGCACAGGATCCGGACTATCCCTCTTTGGATCCTTCACTCGAAAATGAAGTCCCTTCCGATCTTCATATCTATCGGTCACATATCCTAGAACCCTATCGATGGTATCGTAAACTGACCCGCAGACCGGAAGACGAAAACGGTGATGTGGCCCAACTGACGTTCCTTGATGGAGAAAGACAAAAATGGCCCGAGCGACTTTCAGAGGCCATACGGTCCACTCTGTTCATACCAGATGCTCGTATCGGGTGGTTGCCCGCAGCTGTATCGCTGGGCAAAAAAATAATTCTCAGAGAGCAAATCGACCTCCTCTATAGCAGCGTACCTCCCTATACCACCCATCTGATCGGGCTCTGTTTGAAACGTTTGACACATCTCCCATGGGTGGCGGATTTTCGCGATTCCTGGATCGGATGGTTTTCCGCACCTCAATGGAGACCGCGACTGTCCCGCGCTCTGGAACTGTGGATGGAACGCCAGGTACTGAACAAATCAGATACGGTACTGACGGTCTCTCCAGGCGTAGGAAAAGATCTTTTCAGTCGCCACACTCACTTACGGGATGATCATTGCTATGTCCTGACAAACGGATTTGACCGAGAAGATTTTCTCAACCTTCCGGTATTGCCTTCTTCAGAACAGGTTACGCTTACCTACACCGGCTCTCTCGATGGATATCGCAATCCAGAAATCCTGCTCCAGGCAATGGAACTCATACAGAAAACTCATCCGGACTCGTTGCAACGACTTCGAGTCCGTTTCGTGGGACATATCGGTGCTCCGATTAAAAACAGATTACAGTCCAGCCCTGTTGCCAAAGTTATAGACATCATTCCCTATGTCACCCATTTAGAAAGTCTGTCCTATCTGCAGTCCAGCGACGCGTCTTTGCTGATTATCGATGATTCTCCCGGTAATGCGAGCATATTCACCGGTAAACTGTTCGAATATATTGGTGCCGGGCATCCCATTCTTGCCCTTACTCCTGAAGGAGATGCCGCCAATCTGATCCGAAAGCATAAACTTGGTGTCGTAATACCGCCCCGGGACGTCCAGATGACTGCCCGGGTGCTGATCGACCTCACCGAGGGCCGATTGTTGAAACAAAGCAGCATAGACACCACACCCTTTGAACGATGGCATCAGACCGCTCAGCTCGCCCGCCATTTCGATGCGCTGATCAGGACGTAAACAGACCTCGGAACCGAACGACAACACGATAATAATACACGGCAAGATAAAGAAAGGCAAATAGGGTCGAAAGAAGAGGATCGACGGGTGTCATCACAATCACAGCGCCCAAAATAATGGGAACCACAAGCCAACGCCAGTTCACTCCCAGTATCGCCCCCAAAATTTCACGATGACATACGCCACTGATCCGACCGGTCCACAACACCAAGCTCCCATAGCTCAAGAGACCGGACACGGAAAAAAGCAACAAGGCGATTCGGGCATCCCCCAACCATCCCCCCAACAGCAGTGAAACGGTTCTTGAAAACAGTATCAGACTGTTGTAAACCAGTCCGGTCTCCTGACGTTCCTGAATACTGATTAGCGTCGAGAGGGGACTGGATATAAACCAGATAAAAGCCCAGGGCGCGAGGATCTGCACAAAGATACCGGCTTCTGACCAGTCAGGACCCAGGACGACAACAAAAAGGTCCCGACCCAAAATGGTTAAAAGCAGCGACGGCAACAGTCCAATGATGGCTAGCATACGAACGGTTTGCACAAAAACCGTGGCCAGAGTCCCCTCTTGCCGGGCGTCAGTGCCCTGACGGAAAAAAACCTGCGAAATGGCTTTTCCCACCACATTCATGGGCATCCGAATCACCCGCTCTCCGAGCACATAAAATCCAACAATTCCAGTATTAAAAAACAAAGCGAGTATTACCGGAGGCAGCTGCCAAGCCAGGGTATTGATCAAAGAAGATCCGGTATGATATTGCGGGAATTTCCGGTATCGACTCACCAATCGTTTCATGTTGGACCAGATATCCTGTCGGTCAAACCGGCCAAGGTCCCGTTGCCGAATACCGGTCCAGAGGAATCCATCCTCGATAGCTTTGCCCAAAATCAGTCCACCAATCAACCCCCAGCTTGCCGGAAACCAGAGAACGGCAGTGACGATCTGTCCGACGACGGTGGTTAGGTTTCCAGCAACTTTTGCTTTCGCCAGTCGACCAAAATGACGTTGACGAGTATTCCAAAAATTCAAACCATTAAACCCGCCAAAAAACAAGATGGCCGGACCCGCTATCCAGAGCACCGAACGGAGCTCAGGATCTCCGAGGCCCCTTGAAATCCAACCAGGGACCAAAAGGCACAACACTCCCAAAACGACTGCCACCATAAGAGACAATAAAAGCTGCAACCGCAGCAGATCATAGCCATCTCGATCCTCTCTGGGAAGTAATATCGCAAATTCGAATCGAAAACCGGAGATGGTGGCCAGAGTGATAATGACAGCATTGAAGAGTCCAAAGGTACCAAACATCTCTGGTGTATACAATCGGGATAAAATCGGGGCAGCGACCACCACGAGGATCTGCCCCAAGGCTGTTCCTGTTGCGAGACGAAAAGTATGCTTTATAAACGTATTGAGATTGGTTGAAGACACGATTAGACTCCACCGCCACCCGAAGGTTCGATGTTCTGCTGTAAGAGATCAATTGTTTCTTGTCCGGTGAAAAAGCTCCCCCCGGCGCTGGAAACCCAGTGCAGAATTTGTTCATACAAATCGAAAAAGCCAGCATACTTGTAGTCGGTAAAAAAGTTATTGTGCCACAATATAGAAACAATGCCACGATGCCTTTTCACCGTCGTCAAAAGGGACTCGATCTGAACCCAGGCGTGTTTAGGAGAAATTCTCTGATAATTGCGAAACGTACTATCCATTATGACCAGCGGGATTTCCACCAGTGGGTATCCTTGGGAGTCCTGAAAATTGAACACATAAAAAGGTCTGGCCAGACCGGCTCTGAATCCGGGCGTTTCTGCATACCCCAAAGTGGTATCATATTTAAATCCGGCATGTCGCTGTCTGTGCCATCCTTCAGGAAGTTCAAATCGTAAAAAGTGTTGACGGATACCGGACACCTCGTGTCCGACAAGACGTTCAAGTTGTCTTTTTTCCTGCTTCAGGCGTCCGTCCTGAAATGCAGATTGATACGATCCATGCAGACCCACCTCCCATCCTCCCAACTCAAGCTGAGAGAACAACTGCCGAAAGGGTTTTGAAAAAATCGAATAGCGGCCATCTCGCGGATCTTTACTGGGGGGCAGGAAAAAAAAGGTCGATCGGGCCGAGTATTTGTCCTCGAGAGCACAGATCACATCAAAATTCCAGTACAAATCTCCCCTTTTTATGCGTTCAGAAATCACTTTACCGCTTCTGAGGATGCGTTCGCGGAGAGAACAATGGCTGCGAAAGAGAACCGCATTGAGAGCTTCCATCCATCCTCGAGACACGGTATCGATGTCATGGGTAAGACAAACACCAAATGGCCGGGAGCCACACAACGAACGTCGCGAGACAGGTACTCCTATCGCATTGAACAGAGGTAAGAGATGATCTACAAACTCGTCCACCATCGGACGAGAGAGGACCTGATAACGGGAGGCAACCGAGTCCGCAGCTCGAAATCGGCCCGCAGCATCACGTCCGGATGTCTGCTGTTCTTCACACCGGGTGGCACAATAAAAAGCAGTGGCCAGAAAATCTTTACTCGTGACCACACATTCGGAAATTGAGGGGATTCGGGTTTCCGTGGTATCACCCATAACGGGCAATCCACTATCGGTCAGAACAAAGACAGGGTCTGATGAACAAAGAGAGGAAAATTGAAAAAATTTCGATTCGACAATATGTAACATGGGAAGCGAAACTCGATCCGGGGGATGAGCACCATAACTCAAAACCGCATCCGCGTCCAGCGTGTCTGGCAGATCGGCATAACTTTGAGATCTCCACTCACACATCACGGCATCCAACAACAGCGAGGCCGCATAGCGGATAGCCGGTTCCTGGGTCCGGTTCTCATATGCGAATACAATTTTTCTCATATCTATATGTCCGTGATTCAACGAGTTTTGGATAATACAGGAACCTCTATGTGGGGATTCGCCCTAGCGTATCCAGGACCTTGAGAAGCGGTGAACAGACCTTCGAGATCCGGAAATAGGGCATCTGAACCGCCCCAAATGATCGAAAGAAACGTTCTACCGGCTGTAACATGGATCCTTCAAAATCAAATTTTCGGGCCACGGTTGCTGCAAATCGGATCGCTTCCCACATCAGCAGGCTAGTGGCGCCACTCCGTCGATAGGTCTCATCACCACCACCCATCAAATAATAAGCACTCTGATCATCCCAAACGATATAAATCGCTGCATGAATATGACCACTTGAATCCTCCGCAAAAAACATTTTTTTCTGTCCGCGTTGATCACAAGCTCGATCGAGTCGCTCGACGACGTTGCGGGGGAACGGTGGCTTTAGGTTTTGTCGCTTAAACGTCTTTTCCATCAGGATCCAGAATTCATCCAACGACTGATCATCTCGCACGATTACCTGTTTTTGAGCCTTGCGAATCTCTCGTCGGATGTTGTCGCGAAAACCCGACCAGAGCCGATCCGGATCGCTCAGATCCTGTAAAACATAAGTATAATGGGTGGTTTGTCTGTATCCACGCCAATACAAAGGAAGCCAATTGGTTTGTGATTAGTGAAACCGCTGATTGAAATAGTCAAACGGCGGCAATCCATCGATCAGTTCATTCAACAGTCGTGTCTCACGGGATAAAAATGTCGCCGTCTTTTGTGAGTCAATAGTATAGAAAGGACCGAGATGCTGAGTGAGGGGAGGCATGGTTAAAAGGGTCAAGCCAAAGCGCTTTTTGATCCTGTAGGGGAATCTGGCTAGAGACACACCGCCCTGTTCAAGAAGGACCTGATCCCAGCTGTCGGGTACAAGAGCATCGAGCCACCATGGTTGTGTAAAAAGAGATCCGGGCTTTGAAACGGATTCTAGGTCCATAAGCTTTCCACCGCCTCACATATTCGTTCATAATCCCGCAATTCAACTTCTTTCTTTTTACCCGTACTAGTAGGAAAAGATTCAAATTTCCGCCCTGTTTCCTGAACATGAATCCCCCGGTCTGTCCAAAAAAGAGAAAGCCGATCCAAAACGACTTGTGGAGAGACACAAAAGCCGGCATAGTCAACATCGAAAAACCGGCCTGGCGCTTCACGACGATCAGCTTCGATCTGGCGATACGTCAAAATCACCTGCCCAACCACCTGCTCCCAATACGGTCTGGTATCCAGCTCATCAATCCCTTTGGGAGGCAAGCCCCACCATGAGTCTTTACTGCCCAGTGTTTTTTGTCGGGCCACCAGAATCGATTGAGCAATATCGACTGGATCTCGGTGCACCACCACAAAACAGGCTTCCGGAAATGCCTCCATCAGGGCAGGTATCCGCATGGCATGATAGGTATTCTTAAAGACAATGGGACGGCCGGTTACTCCCACCATGTCCGAAACAGCCTTACGAAGAGACCGAATTTGCGAGGTCAGCAGCTCATGGCGGCCGGTATACACATATCGTCCCCTGCGAAACCATCGATACCAAAATTCACCCGCCTCGGCCGGTCCACCC
>CAYPUH010000083.1:828-7294 GCA_964413725.1 uncultured Cytophagia bacterium | reverse complement strand
ACCCAGTCCCCGGGTTCGGCCATAATCGGATCTAAGGGATCCATGTTGTTTGGGATTATCTCGGTGGTTAGCCAAAAACTGGGTCGCCAGCCAGGGAGCATGCGGTAAATTGGCCATACCATTGGTAACATAAGCAAATCGAAAGGCCTGAATCATAACCTGGTAAATCAGAGTGGTACCCGAGCGGGGTGCACCCAAAATAAAAACCGGAGGCTGTAAAGTATAACTGTCACCCAAAAAGTGACGCGTCGGTGTCATGATCGTTTCCAGAGACCCAAGGAAGCGGTCGCTGGCAAGCCAAAAGGCTCGGGATAACCGGAAGGACAATGTTTTTTTTCGTCTGGCCATTCTATCCTGGTCGAGTAAAAACCCCGGATTAATGCAGCGTCGTGAGTGGAGACTCTAGCGGTTCGCCATGTTTGATGGACTGCAGATGACGATAGAAGCGATCCGATATCAACTCTGCTCGGGCCTTCATCTGAAAAGATAGCCTGGAATCGGCTCGGGACCCTATTGTATAACCCAGTCGCGCCATCAGATCAGAGGTGGTGGTGATATCACTGTTTAGTTGCTGATGCGCCGCGGCAGTCAATCGGGTGCGGGAAAAAACATAAAGCCCCATGGCGGACAAATCCCTCCGGTACCTGCCGACAGACCGGGTGCTGATCGGATCTTTTCCCGGATAGACAGTCCAGGTATTAACACGATTTCGCTTCTGACTTCGCTCTGAACCCATCTGAAGCATGGCCGGATCATATTCTATATTCAGAAACGAACACAATCGTTTTAGCACGCTCTCCGGATTCGAGACCAGAGATTCGTATGAAAGGGAAAAGTATCGCGGGTCGTTTTCCAGACGCAGCGCTGCACAAGTATTATAAAGCCACATGCTGGCCCCCTGAAACCAGGAATAACCCCGCCGCTTCCACGAACAGATCACATCCCGTCCATCCCGATAAATATGCACCAATTTGGCGTTAGGGTAAAATTTCAAAATTTGAGGAAAACAGTAAGCGTTTGATGGCGTTTTTTCAGCAAACAACTGTTTATGATTACAGTTTAATATATATAGTATAAAAGAATCTAAAAACCCTCGCAAATCCTTAGCTTGCCTCACCATAGTAACAAGTTGGGAAGGAGTGAGATGGTAAGCCGAAAGATGCTCAAACGTGTTATAATATCTAAAATAGCCATCCGTCTTTAATCCCCTTTGAAGCCAACGTTCCAAGAGTAATTGAACATTGGTAAAATCTTCATATAGTTTGGCTTTGTTAAAAACAGACAATTCTGGTCCGCAAGCAATTTTGGGATGGCTATCCAACATGACGGATAACAAGGTACTTCCTGTACTACCAGCACCCCCAATAAAAATTGGAGACATATTCGATTGTGTATCAACTCGGTTATTAGTCACGAAACCTATCCCATTCGACCAAGGATGTCTGATTGATTTGATAGCCCACGGATGACTATCGATGACAGCTTTAACAAGATTGCATTATAATACAATTGGACTCTTTTTTTATCGCGCGTTCTCAGATACAATCTCATCTGAATGATTAAAACCTGCAAAAACGAAATTTTATTATAACAATTTTATCTATAATATCAAAAGAAAAAGTCTTTTGCCCATATCCCCTGAGACCATCCGTTTTCGTGACAGTATATCCTTCTTTTCTCTTGATTGTCACTTAAAAAAGTGAAATATTGCGATTTGACACTCGGATTTCGTTCGTAACACCCCAGTCGTGAAAAGACCTCTTTCGGTCCTGGCAGACAAAAGTCTGTACCCAAAACCATGAGCACGATATGCGCTTGCGTGTTTTAAAATCGGATTTTTTTAAATCGTTTTTGACATTGTTTACCGGAACATCGATTACCCGTGCGTTGCCGGTTCTGATCAGTCCGTTGCTCACCCGTTTATACACACCGGAAGACTGGGGAGTCTTTGCACTGTTTATTTCCAGTACGCTTGTGATTACGGTATTTGCCTCCGGCCGTTATGAACTGGCTATCATGTTACCTAAAAATCATCGAGAAGCGGCTCACCTGGGAGCGACATCTCTTGCCATGGTCGTCCTGTTTTCCGCTCTTACATTCACTGTCGTGACATTCGCCAACAGCCTCATCACACAACTCCTTGGCGAAACTAAAATTTCAGCCTGGCTGTTTTTGATCCCAGTCTCTATTCTGTTCACCTCCTTATTCAGGATCTTAAATTTCTGGTCCAATAGACGAAAACGGTATCGTCGGATAGCGACCGGCATGGTGGTTCAGGGTATTGTCACAGCCAGCGTCAATCTGGCCGGAGGTCTCCTGTACAAAGGACCTGCCGGACTTATTCTGGGTACTGTCATCGGCCAGGCCAGTGCAGCCACTTTGCTGGGTTGGGCCATATGGCGGGATGACAATCTCAAAAGCCAAATATGGTCTCCTCATTTGATGAAATCCGCCGCGATACGATATAAACAGTTCCCGCTTTATTCGACCTGGTCGGCTTTTCTCAATATCCTCTCGCTTGAAATTCCCGTATTTATTCTCAATCGATCCTTTACCAGCAGTGTCACCGGTTTTTACTCCCTGGCTTATAAAGCACTCAACTTTCCGATCTTTATCATCCGACAATCCTTTTCACAAATTTTTCTTCAACGGGCCTCGGAAATACGCGAGAATGAATCTCGACTTTCCGGTCTGGTATGGCGAACCTACACCACCTTACTGATGGTTGCCACGATCCCTTGTGCGATCTTGCTGGTGTTCGGCGACCACATCTTCGGGTTCGTATTTGGCTCCGAGTGGATCACAGCCGGACGATATACTCAGATGATGAGTCCATGGATTTTGTTTGTATTCACGGCAACACCTATCAGCATGCTCTTTATCGTTCTGGAACGACAAAAGCAGAGTTTGATATTTAACGCCGTCACCCTAACCAGTCGGATCGCCGCTCTATGGATTGGTATCGCCTTTTTTCACAACCCTACCACCACTGTACTGTTGTTCTCGTTAACAGGGTTTTTATTTAGAATTGGACTCATCCTTTATCTGCTTAAACAGGTGGGCATATCCATATTCAAAACCCTTGCGTCTACCGCACTGTACATTCTGCCACCACCTGCTTTTCTCTATGGGGTCAAAATTCTGTTTTTAGATCTATAAACTTAAAATTTTGGAAACAAACGAATCATATGAAAAATACTCTAAACATATCTGCTGTTGGATATACATGGATCACAAAGAATGGCGTCTCTGTAAGAGGGTATCTGTTCGACGTCACCGGGAGATTCTATTGCGACGAGTCTCTGGCAGCCTATTTCGATGTCAACACCACATCTGAATTTGTTGAAAAGCTCAAACAGGCCAATGGTTTTTTTGCCGTTATCGTCAGCCGGCAGGGTCTTGGATGCGCAGCCGTCGATCGCGTCCGCAGTCTACCCTTGTTTTATTCACGCGCAACAGAGCAGGTCAGTGACCATATCGCCCCCCTTCTGCTCTCATTGGGAAAACCACCCGTCGACCCGACATCGCTGCGAGAATTTTTTGCGACAGGATATGTAACCGGTCCGAATACATTGTACCCCGATCTCTATCAATTGCAGGCGGCAGAATGGGTTTCAACACTTGAAGGGAAATGGCAACAGGGGCGATATTATCGTTATCTCCACACACATTTTCGCGCGGAAGACAGAGACATTGCACTTCAGGGTCTGCTGACCACGTTACGGCAATCGATTTTCAGACTCATTCGGGTTGCCAACAATCGACCCATCGTGCTGCCTCTGAGCGGAGGCTATGACTCCCGACTGTTGGCCATTCTGTTAAAGGAAACCGGTGTTTCAAATGTCATTTGCTTTACGTATGGTCGGGCCAGAGATGCCGAAGTCGAAACGTCACGACGGGTGGCCAATCATCTTGGTTTCGCTTGGCACTTTATCGATCTCAAACCCGTGATCCGGCAGTCATGCCGTTCAAAGAGCGCTCAGGACTATATGGAGATGGCTCACCAGGGGGTGACCGCTCCTCATCTTCAGGACTATCCGGTGATGGAATTGTTAAAACAGAGAAACCTCATCCCTGCGGAGGCCCTCATCGTCCCGGGTCATACCGGAGATTTTCTCGGAGGAAAACATACACCAGCACAACTCCATGGTATGCCCTCTCCACCAACACCGACGATTGTAGATGCTATTCTGAACACGCATTACGGCATATACAAACCCTTCCTAAAGGATCGCACTCGTTTGAAGACCAAAATTGAGACATTATTGCCGGCATCGCCTCCGGACGAAGACCCATCCTCCCGCTATGAAGCATGGGAATGGCAGGAACGTCAGGCAAAGTTTATTATTCATTCAGTAAGAATCTATGAATATTTTGGATATCAATGGTCAATCCCGCTTTGGGATTTTGAATTGGTCGATTTTTTTCGCACATTGCCTTTTGAATATAGAAAGAACAAGGTTTTGTATAATCAAGCTGTAACCGCCCTCGATCGGGATCTGAACCGGTATCCAGCCAATCCAAAAGTCTTTATATTGACCAAACAGTTTCGTAAATTTACCCATATTCAACTTAAACGATATACGGTAAAAGACTGGCTCTGGATGGTGTGGTTATCTATTCGTCTGGGTGATTTTACCATTCCGGAAGCATACTCTGTGATACACAAGCTGAAACTCGTTTCATTTCGAAATTTGTTCAAGCACCAAAAGCCGGAGGGCTCTTTATGGCGAAAAAGACAATGAAACCGACCCGGGAACAGGACCATTCACACAGCTCATGGATTTCCCGACACCCTTTTCTGTCACTGGTACTTTTCGCATTGACACTGTTGGTGATCTTTAATCATCAAATGGTTTTCAACAACAAAACACTGCAATCACCAGACAAATTCGCCTCCCGTGCCATCGAGCCCATGACCGAAGAGGCCTTGAGCCGGGGCATTTACCCGCAATGGACACCGTATATATTTGGTGGTATGCCTTCTTATGCCAGTCTGATGCGAAAACCACGCGTTAATGTTATCGATTACAATGTCAAGAAATTCCTTGAATGGATCGATCCGGTCATTCCAGATTATCGTTTTACCTTCATTTTTCTAAACTACCTCCTCCTGGCCATGTGTATGTATGTGCTCTTGCGCAGCCAAAAGCTCTCTTTTGTGCCGGCAATATTCGGAGGGCTGGCCATTATCTTCATCCCACAGTTCATTGCCTTTACCGCATTTGGACACAACTTGAAATTTACATCACTGGCTCTCATACCGATCATCCTTTTTCTGACACAAAAACTGATACAACGACGCAATCTGCAGTATTTCATTCTTACATCACTGGCCATCGCCTTTCAGCTGATGCGCTCGCATGTACAGGTCAGCTATTATACTTTTCTATTGCTGGGAATCTATGTTCTCTATCGCCTGATCTCTCAGTGGAAACAAAAATCAGAACTAAAACAAACTCTGGTCGGCGGTGTCATGCTGTCAGGGACCATCATAATCAGCCTCTTGCTCACATCGATCCTGTACCTGCCCATTTTAGAATATCAATACTATTCCATCCGGGGTGGATCCGGAAGTGGACTGGATTTTAATTATGCTTCGTCCTGGTCATTCCATCCCATCGAAATGATCACCTTTCTGTTTCCATCATTTGTGGGATTCGGTGGCGAGACGTACTGGGGGAAAATGCCCTTTACCGACTATCCACTCTATTTTGGTATCATTATACTATTTTTTGCCGGATTGTCCTTTATTACCAAACGGGACCGAAAAACCTGGTTCTTTGCCATTATTGCATTGTTTTCCCTGGTGGTTTCTTTTGGTCGCTACGTTCCCATTCTTTATACGCCTATGTTCAAATTTCTGCCCTTTTTTGATAAATTTCGCGTCCCCAGTATGATCCACATTTTGCTGGACCTGTCAATGGTTATTCTGGCGGCGTACGGATTGCAGGGTGTGCTGGACTTTAAACGCTCCGATAAAAAAAGCAAAAAAGGTGACTCTGTTTCCTACAGACATATCAAACGATACGCCTTGATTTTCACAGGTATTATCGGTGTTCTAGCTCTGCTCATCCTCCTGGGCAAACCTATCTACATGGAAATGGCAGCCAGCAGCAGATCCAATCTGAATGTTGCCCAGCGAATGCAGGCATATGACCTGACGGTAGTAGACGCATTCAAATCTTTTTTCTTGATTCTCATCGCCGTCTTTCTCCTTTTTCAATATCTGCAACAAAAAGTCACCTCTCTCTTTCTCGGCCTGGCCCTAAGCCTGCTGGTGGTGATCGACCTTTGGGCGGTTGATTTCAAAATCATCAATCCACGTCCCAAATCACAGGAGAGAGCTTACTTTGCCGAAACACCAGCCGTTAGATTTATCAAGGATGATCCTGGACTCTATCGAATCTTTCCGGTTCTGGACAAGGAATCCAGCAACTGGTATATGTACCATTTCATTCAGAGC
>CAYPUH010000083.1:0-818 GCA_964413725.1 uncultured Cytophagia bacterium | reverse complement strand
TGCAAAGATCAGGATCTATCAGCAATTTCTTGAAGAAACGGGCTATATGGACCGCTTCAATGCATTTATATCCAAATACTGGCGTTACGGCGCGCAAAACAATCAACAAGCCTGGAGACCGGTACCCCTCCCGGAAATACCCAGAGAGCGCCTCAATTTTGACTATGCCGTATTGGACATGCTCAATGTTAAATACCTCATTGTAAATCATCTACCTCTGAATGATCCTCGATACAAACTGGTGCTGGAGAATCGTGAACAGCGGCTGTATGAAAACACAACCGCTTTACCCCGGGCCTTTTTTGCCGATTCGGTAACCATACTCAATGGTCGCGAACGAATCTTTAATGCCATGAAAACCGCGTCCTTTGATCCCAGGGAAACAGCTATCATTGAAGAGGCACCACCGTTTTCAGTAATGTCCTCCGATAGCAATCAGGCAACGATAACGCACTTTGATATTCATGAAATCCGGATTGACGCGACGGTCAAAACACCATCTGTTCTCGTCCTGAGTGAAATTTTTTATCCGGCAGGATGGACCGCGACGGTGGATGGGGTCGAAACGAAAACCTACAAAACCAACTATATCCTCCGTTCCGTGTTTCTCAAACCCGGAGATCACGAAATCGTGTTCCGGTACCATTCCAGTGCCTTTCAAACCGGATTTTGGATCAGTGTGATCACGCTGGCCCTTTTGCTCGTCACGCTGGTGGGACTCCTGATCAGATATCGTAAAACCGAATCTCAACCTTCAACAGCCTGACGGGATATATGAACCGGTCCGTACGCAAAACGATCTATATGTTGTCCGGCAC
>CAYPUH010000082.1:0-15148 GCA_964413725.1 uncultured Cytophagia bacterium | reverse complement strand
TGCGATTCCATCCGCATTGGTCACCACATCGACCTGCAGGGAGCCATTAAAGGAGCCGCCTCCCTGGTTGACCGCAAATTGTACCGATACCTCGGGAATCGGATTTCCAAACCCATCGGTCACCTCGACTTGAAACGGATCTATAAGCATCCTACCTGCTGTTACACTCTGGCCATCACCCTTTAAGGAATTCATCTGTGCGGCCTGCCCGGGTCGTGCCGTGGCATAGAACGTAACCGGGGATCCTTCCGCACCGGTGAGTTCCGCCTGATACACACAGATGCTGTCGCCGGCATCAAAACCAGTGGTCGCCCGTACCGAAGCATAACCATCCTGACCCGTATTGATCTCAACCTGGGATTGACCGGTAAACTTGCCACCGCCATTGACAGATCGAAAGGTAATGGTCTCACCAAAGACGGGTGTGTCATTGTAATCCAAAACCCGTACCACAAACGGTTGCGGCAACGTCTGGTTCACCACACCGACCTGATCGTCGCCAGAGATATAGAGCAATCGCAGTTCAGGTTGTTCAGCAGTCGCTTCAAACAAAAGGGGACTATCGGAAACCGGTGACCCCTGAAACGAGGCAAGAGCTTCCACTGTCTGAATACCCGGTGTGGCCCCCAGCTTCCATCGAATTTCGGCGATACCCATTTCATTGGTTGTGGTGTCAACCTCTGCGACATTGCCCTGCAACAATCCACCCCCCCCAGCTATCCGAAAGGTAACAGGATATCCCGAAACGGAGTTTTGAAATCGGTCGGTAACAGAAACCACCAGCGGATCCGGACACGGCTGCAGAATCGTTGCGGTCTGGTTGTTTCCCGACACGATACGAAATGCATCCGGATCCCCTGTCTCCGTGCTGGCATAAAGGGTCATGGGAGAACCCACGAGAGGTACTCCCTCATGGCCTGCAGTGATTTGGATGACCGTATTGTCGATTCCGGGTTCGGTTCCCAGTTTTACCGCCACCCGGGCCAGTCCATATTGATCTGTGACGACATCGATCTCATGACTATCGGTGTCGTCGAATGTCGCGTTGTTGGATGTCATCTCAAAATGGACCGGATGTCCGAGAATCGGATCCCCTTCTTCACTTTCCACTTTCACCGTTATGGAATCGGTCAGGAATTCACCAACCTGCCTGGACTGATCGTCTCCCGATACATACCGTAATCGATACGGATCTTTTTTAAGGGGACGAATATGGAACTGCTGATTCGTTGAAACGCCGTTAAAGGTATACACTTCACCACTGGGCAGGGTCGCGCGAATATCTACCCGGGAGGCGGTTCCGACGCCAAAATGTTGGACCAGACTGTGCTGACCCTGATATCCTTGATTCGGATAGATTTGTCGATACCCCAACAGATATTCCGATCCACTTTGGAGATGACCGGCTTCATAGACCTCCAGTTTGGTCCCGATACCATTGATAATACCGGAGCTGTCATGCACCGCGATGGAGATATAGTTATTGTCAACCGAACTGGTATTTTGCAAAAGATAGTGACGGCCATACTCCTGATCACCGATAGACCCGCCAAACGGGACGACAAAGAAATCAACCCAGCCATCCTGATTATAATCGGAAACCGATGCACTGCGGCCATCGGGCAAAATTCGCTCGGCTCCGGTATGTTGCAACAATTCGAGCGTCCCATCCCCTGCGTTGCGGTACAGGCGGGATGGCACATCGGCATGGCGAGCCGGGACAAAGAGATCCAGGTATCCGTCCCGATTCACATCTGTGGGCACTACCGAATAAGCTTCGATATCGAGATTTAGACTCTGAGTTTTGTCAGTAAACGCCTTTTGTCCCTGATTCAATTGGTTCTCAAAATAATAAATGGTTCCACGACTGTTGATGGTGACAAAGAGGTCCATATCACCATCATTGTCCATATCGGCGAACACAGGGGCAGTGGCATTGGTGCTAAAATCCAATCCATACTCACTGGCGCGGTTGCTAAACTGACCCTGTCCGTTATTGACGAGAAGGACTGCCGGTTTATTGCGCAGGAGATAGAGAATATCCGCATCACCGTCATTATCCACATCAGCAGCAGCCGAACGTCCTCCTTCTCCGGATGGAACGCTTTGCGAACGGTAGGTGAAATTTGCCGAACCATCATTGATATAGAGTTCCGGAGGGGATTTGTGATTGGAAACAAAAATATCCAAATCTCCGTCATTTTCAACATCCAACGCCAGTGCATTAACCGAATTGTTGGTCGTTGATGCATGCGGGAAAAAAGTGTGCTCCTGAAAAGAGGTGCCGGTATTCATCATCAGTTTGTTCGCTCCTCCAAAATCACTCATAAACAAATCGATCGCACCATCTTTGTCAAAGTCTGCGAAACAACCGGAAAACGTTTTCGCCGCATCACTGACCCCCCAGATTGAGGCCTCATCGGTGAAATGTCCATCCCGAGTTTGAATCAAGAGGGCGTTGGCCTTCTGGTAATTGGCCACAAAACAATCCTGAAGCCCATCCTGGTTCACATCTGCCCAGGAAGCAGCTTGTCCGCCTCGAATTCGATCCAGATGAGCCCCGCTGGATTTAGATATATCCCGGAAAGAGATATCACTGTTTGGTATATAGACTTTGAGGTCTTTGTAAGTGGGACCGGCTATTCCATCGTAACCCATATCTCTCCCGAGTAGGAGATAGGCAAATCCTTCGATTAAATTTGTATTGTGTTTTTTATTCTGAAAAGATTGTACTGCGTAGGTTTGATCATTAATCTGCAACCAAATCAAGTCTTGATTCCACGTTATCCTGAAAGTGTATTCTCCATTTGGATTCCAGTCCGGTGGATTTCCCAAATCACTATACGAATAATTTTTCTCATCCGGATCATCGGGATTCCAGCCAAAAAAAGGCGCCGAAAACATACGAAAAGATTGTTTACCATTTTCCAGTTGATTAGCACGGGTTTTAATAAATACATAACTACCGGGACCATAAGTCTCTTTGTAAAACGTGGCGCCACGTCTTGACCACAATGAGAAGGGAACCCAATCAAAATCATCAGGTAAATTTGGCATTAATCCCGTCATCGTCACTTCGACGGTGGCTTCATTGGGCAAATAGTTATCAAACTCAAAAAATAATTGAGCGTTACCCGATGTAGCCTGCCATCCATTTGCCGTAAAGCGACCATCCACTTCTTGGTAAAGTACGGTTCCGTTTCTATCTGTCCCTTCTTCGGTGAGAGGATCAGACAAAATCAATTTCGAGTGAGTTGGTGGTTCCTGGGCAAATGAACAAAATGACGTCCCAAGAACCAAAGCCAATCCCAAAAACAATCGATTCATTTGTTTGTTCTCCATTTTTCTAGAGCAAAATAAAATTTCAACATGCCTTTAGAGTAACCTAGCGAATCAACAACAATTTAATCGTGTCGAACAAATTCTGCCCGCGCAGTACGCAATAATAGACCCCGGACGGGGCTCTATGACCTTTTTGTGACAGGCCATTCCAATAGATATGATAGTATCCGGCTTTAGCAGGACCATTCATCAATGTCCTGATTCGTTGTCCGGATACATTATAGATCGAGATGTCAAGCTGATCATGTTCTTCAAGATGGTATTCGATTCGTGTGCCGGGATTGAATGGATTGGGATAATTCCGAATCAGTCCACTGTTTGAGGGAAATTCTTCCGTCACGGCAATTTCTGGAAAGATCTGATGATCACCGGATCGCAAAACCGCGTGCAGTTGGATATAACGAACGTCTTCATCCTCCACCTGTACACGATAGAAGCCATCATCTCCAACGTCGATCCATTCGTAGAGTCGAGAATACGATTCCGTTTTTCGGCTCGCACCATAGAGATAATATCCGTAGACCTGTGGATCCGGTGACGCCTGCCATTCAACAGTGAGTTCCCGACCTCGTCTGTGCGCCTCCATGGCAATCAACTCTACATTCGTTACCGGATCTCCCAGTGTTAGCGTCCAGGAGTGCTCCACTTCGTGCCAACCATCGGTCACCTGAACCCGAATATTCAAAATCGATGGCAGGGTTTCGTTGGTGGTAATGTTGAGCCGGGGTTCTGTATCGTGAACAAAAATATCATTGACATACCAGCGATAGGTGAGGCTGTCCAGATCGCTGTCCCGAGCGCTGATGAAAAAGGTCCATTCCTGCCCGTAGGTAAAGGTCCATGATTGGCTATCCGGAACAACGGATACGATTTCAGGGGGGAAATTTTGCTCTACCACCTGTATCTCAACGGTTCGGGAGGTCACACCACCATTTGGATCGGATGCCGTAAAGGTGATCTTCACCTGCCCCAGCTGATCGGGTGCCGGAGTCCAGTAGAACAATCGGGTTTCGCCGGCATCGAAACTCGCTCCTGCCGGCAACCCCTCCGCCACAACAGAGACGGTTTGTCCTTCCGGATCGGATGCGATCACTTGAAAAACCAACTGATCACCAACGGAAACCACTGTATCCTCAACGACCTGTACCAAAGGCGGATTGTTGGATTTCAGATCGGCGACAAACAATAGATTCATCTGATCAAGAGCATCGCATGTCACCTGGATTTGTTGCTCTCCCTCCGGACCCAGTGTCCAGAGTGCGGAAGCAACCCCTCGCGCATCGGTCATTTCAGAACGCTGAACCACGTTCCCCTGCCCCGAGACCACGGTAAAGGTCACCGGTTGATCCGGAATCGGATTGTCATATTGATCGGTTACCCTGACCTGAAGAGAATCTGTCAGGGTTTGCAGGGGCAATCCAGCTTGTTCATTGCCGCCGACGATTGCCATGCTGACCGGATCGTCCGGTTTCGCCTGGAGCTCAAACCGGACAGGAGAGCCATCGAGAATATCGTTCTCGGCCTGATAACGGTATTGCCCGCTCCGAGTGCCCAATTTTACCAGGACAAATGCCTGACCCAGGTTATTGGTCTTGACCGGCTGGTCACCCCGTATCTCACCGCCTGTCGTCAGACTGGTAAAACGAACGGGAACATTTGCCACCGGCGATCGGTCATCATCGAGTACCCGGACGGCGAGTGAAGACACCACCTCATTGACGGTTCCGGACAGACCGGATCCATATAGATGCTCTATAGTGGTGGGCAATGAATTGGCAATGGCACAGGTAAACAGCACTGACTGTTGATCGTTTAACCGCGCGACAACATCAACAGCACCCAACCGCTCACCGGCGATAAGCTCGACCCCGGTCAATCCATGCAAATTGGTTATCGTTGTACGAGTTGATAGACGAGCATCACCCCGTTGCAGAGAAAACTGTACCGGCACACTGGAAAGGGGAGTACCGGAAACGGTTTGCACACGAACGGTAAGAGAATCCGGAAAGGTCGTTCCAGGTGCGGCGATCTGGTTATTCCCTTTGACCTGTCGAATCACCAGTTCACTCGGAACCGAAACCTGGGCACTAAAAAGTGTTTGCTCTGTTAAATCCTGAGTTGAAACATCCACATACTGTGTCGAAACCGAACTCCCCAACAACCAGACAACAGACACACGTCCCTCAAAATCGGTCAACACGGGCTGAGGTTGCAGTATGCTTCCGGAACCGATCCTCGGCGTAAACCGTACGGGCCAATCCGATACCGGATTGCCATATCTGTCCGTCACCCGTACCTGTAGAGGATCCTCCAACCGATTATTGATCACTCCCACCTGGCGATTACCGGAAATCATGGACAGTGAATGAGGGGGTCCGGCAATGAACGTGATGTGTTGTTCATCGGACAAGGTAATACCCGGACGATCGACTCGAACGGTGACCGTCTTCGTCCCGGCACGGGTGGACCGGATCGAACCCCAGGTCTGGCCGTTGACATCGGTGGGAGATTGGGGTTGGGTAATGATGTTTCCCTCTCCAGAAACGATTAGAGTAACCTGTTCATTGGGTATGGGATTGTCATAGGCATCAAATAGCTGGATTGATACGAGCGAACTGTCGTTTCCATTGGCGCTCACCGAATCGATTACTGAAACAACAGAACGGTCCGGATCTATAATACCATAAGGAGCACTGGCCACAAAACGAGCCGGAGATCCCTCCAACGACTCCAGACCATTGTCGGCAAACGCCTCTACGATATGATTATCATACCCCACTTCTATCCCCAGTCGAAAGGAGACTTTGGCGATACCGTCGGCATCCGTCGGGAGCTTGAGCTCAGTCTGACTATTGGATCCCAGCAAGCCACTGCCCTGCGTCACTTTAAAGGTTACAGACTGACCTGCCACAGGTTGATTTTGAGCATTCAGAACTCGTACTGCCAGGGGATCGGGTAGCAGACTTTTGGCCTGTGCCTGTTGGCCATGCCCGGAGAGTCGTTCCAAAAGAGCTCCTGAGGAAGAACGAGCCGAAAGATAGAATCGTATCGGAGATCCTCCCAGAGGAGCACCTTGATTGTCAAACGTCTGGGCTTCAAACACATGGTTCCACCAGCCGCTTACCGATCCCAAAAGGGGTGTCGCCCGGGCGAATCCTTCTTCATTGGTCATCACGGTTACTTCCAGCTGTCCGCCAAAGGATCCCCCTCCGTTTCTCACCACAAAGGTAACCGGATGGTTCTGTACAGCACCGCCCAGAGCATCGAGAACCTGTACTGTAAGCGGTTGTGATGCCGGCTGTCTCACCTTACCCACCAGACTGTCTCCGGATATCATGACGAGCCGGCTTGGAAGAGCGGAAACCTGGAGTGAAAAACGAACCGGAGAGCCTACGAGAGGTTGTTCCTCAAAACCGGAACTGAACACGCAATCGTACAATCCGGGACTGTCATTGGCAGTCAATTGAACGGAAATACGTCCCTGGGAGTCGGTGGTTCGCAGGGTGTCCCCTGTCTCGATCTCGAATCCAGCTGGAACCGATACGGATACCGGGTGGTTGGCGATAGCATTGTCAAATTCATCTAAAACCCGAACCACCAGCGGATGTTCAAATAAACGTGACACCCGAGTCGATTGCTGATCGCCACTCGTTTTAATCAGTTTAAACGGAAATCCGGGTGTAACCGTAGCCGTCAGAATCGCCTTACCACCGATCTCCGTGGACGAAGCAGAAATGACGGGGATGGAGGTACCAATTGCACCTCCCAATGTATAGGACACCGACGCAATGCCGTCCGCACGGGTCAGAACCGTCTTTATAGAATCCCCCCCAAAGAGTCCCCCGGGAGAAAGAGATTCAAACACAATGGGATAGCCCTTGCAGGCCAATCCCTCCGCATCCAACAATCTGATTTCAAAGGCTTGATCCAGTGTTTCGCCTGCTCTGCCGTTTTGCCCCTGTCCTCCCACCCACAGGATCTCATGCGGGGGACCAAACAGGGCTGAGGCGTAAAAAATAACCGACTGGTCGGGGTTGGATGAGAGAGAGACCCGGACAGAATGAGACCGGACACCCGTATCCGGGCCCAGAAGCCAGGCAGCTGCGGCGTCTCCATTTGAATCGGTCCGGACAAACGCCTCCGAAGCGCGGTTCACCTGTCCACTTCCCGTCAACACCTCGAATCGCACGGTGACGTCCGGATGAGGATTGCCAAAACCATCATCCACCCGCACGCGAATGGAATCGGGCAGGAGGGTGGAATGAGCTCCCTCGAGCTCTTTTTCACTGATAGGACTCAGAATGGTATCCTGACCGGTCTCCACCTGGGCGACAAAGTCGATGGGAGAACCCTGTAAGGGTGTATCCCGATAGTCGGAACGGGCGCTAACCCTTTCCTGTTCACCCGCATTCCGCCCGAGTTTCCACCGCACAGACGCGTGACCCTGACTATCGGTAAGACGTTCGAACTGGGCCACAGCGTCAGGTCCAAGGCCACCCTCCCCATCGACAACCTGGAACGTCACAAGATATCCCGGAAGGGGGGCATCATTCTCATCACGAACCCGGACCACCAGTGAATCACTCAAATAGGTCCCGGCTGCTCCCGTAAAACGTGTGGCGGATATGGGTTCCAGCAACACCGGTTTGGGGGGCTGTTTCCCCAGGGTTACAAATTGATCTGCAGAAACCGAGTCAAACCGTTCCTCCTGACCATCGACAAATCGAATTTTGACATCACATGCTGTCTGAGAACCCAGTCCAAAATGCTGAATCCTTGACATTGAACTCTTGTACCCCATGGCCGTCGAGAGTTCCCGATATCCCAACAGCTGCGATGGATTGTCCATGCCACCTTGCTTGTATACCCACACCCGGGTACCCGCTGGAGCGGGGTGATCCGCGTCGTCCACAACATCGATCGATAAATAATGTGCATCAAATTGCTGCCCCTCATTGCGAAACAACATATTTCGGCCATATTGTTGCGCATCCGAATTGTAACTGCCACCATATGCGATACCGACGAAATCGAGATATCCATCCCGGTTATAATCCCAAAATGCTCCGCCCCTGCCGTCCGCATAAACCATCTCCAGCCCGCTTCCAGGCTCCAGCTCGAACCCCCCTTGTCCCGTATTCAAATACAATGCAGCTGCAGTTGTCGACTCTTTGCGATTGCTTTTCAATAAATAAATATCCTGAAATCCATCATTGTTCACATCACCGGCATAGAGACCAAATGCATCGCCACGAATCCCTATAGTTTCAGTTTGATTGGTAAATTGACCAACGCCCTGATTTTCAAACACAGAGACATAAGGTTCTGGATCGTTAGCCGTATAGGCAGCTGCGATAAAAACATCCAGGTCTCCGTCATTGTCATAATCAAACAGAGTCGGGGTGTTGTATTTTCCCACAGTATCAATGCCACGCACGGCAGCCTGATCGGAAAAATGACCCGACCCGTCGTTGACCCACAACATACAAGGCAAATTCCGCCGAACGATTAGCACGTCAGAATATCCGTCTCCGGTCACATCACCTGCCACCGCACCAACAACCGAATTCGCGGAAGTTCCATGAGGACCACCAGCGTCCACATTGCTTTTCTGAAACATGCCGGTCCCATCGTTAATATACCATTCGTGCGGATCCAGATTGTTGATCGCCACCAAATCCTCATCGCCGTCATTCTCTATATCCAGGACCAAAACGGTCTTTGTATCGGTGTTCTGATCCAAAATTCCACGTCCACTCCCTTCTTCCACCAAAAAGCCACCCTCATTGCTGATATACAACCGGTTATTCGCACCGGTTACAGCCTGAAAGACATCCGGATATCCATCACCATTCCAATCGCCGGTCACAGAGCCCCGGGAGCATTGCGTGTTAACGACCCCCCAGCTGCTCGCGGTCTCGACAAACGTTCCATCCTGTTGCTGCAAGTACAACAGATCATTCTTTGGCGCCAACAGATTACAATTCGAAATCAGCAAATCTTCAAGACCATTGCGATCAAAATCAGAAACCGATACACCCTGGCCTCCCATCAGCGTGTCCGGATCAAACAACGTGGATCGAGAAACATTGGTAAATCGGACCGCTGATTCCGGTACCGATATCACCAGATTGGAAAAAATAGGTCCCGGTAAGGAATGGTACATATCGGTGCGGTCATCCCCTATCAGAATCGTATTGAGGGCTTCCACTGGACCATAAGGCCCTGACATATTCAGGGGATAGGAATGACCGTTGATTACCATGTAAACCGTTTCCTGAGTCCAGACAACCTTAAATTGATGGACCTCCTGGGGGTCGGTGTAAGGTTGTTGTGCAAACGGATAATATTTTTTTGCATAGCCTTCCCATTGATCATCCTGAAGGGGACTATAGGCGAATGGACTCGCCCAGAGCACCCAGAACAAAGCATTGTCCTCAATATAATCGGGTTCGGTTTTAAAAAATGCATAGGAGGTTGGTGTCTGATGAACGCTATAAAAATGTCCACCCGGATCCGACCAAATAGAAAATGGGACCCAATCATCCTTCAACATATCCATGGTAAAATTGGTAACATCCACCTGGACGGTAAATTCTGGAGGCAGGTCGTTTAAACATTCCACTTCGATGCGATCATCGAGTCCTGTGGCTTGCCATCCCTGCCCCTCGACAAAACGTCCACCAGTACCGTTGACATTGGCAAATTCGTCTACACTCTCGGTTAAAAGATCATGTTGATAAAGTACCTGACGATGAACAGGATAATCTGCACCCTGTCCGGTGCTCAAAGCCATCAATACGATGACGACAATAATCAAAATGTTCGGTATCTGTCCTCTCTGCACTGTTCTTCTCCACTTGTAGTATCCTGGTTTGATGATTTGCGAGGACCAAAGGCTGCACAACTTGATATAGCAATCGATGCTAACAGTGCAAGAACCAGACCTGATTGTCGATTCACCGTCATTCTGTATGCCGCCATCAATCGGTTTTTGCTCGAAATCAAGGCGTTAAACAACTGTTTTTTATTGTCCAAAAAGAGGCTCATGGATTGATATTCTTTTTTTTCTCCTCGTCACTGTTGACAGGAACTTAAAGCGTCCACAAGTGTATCACACGATAACACTCTGTATCAGGACGAAATGGAGACCGACACTGGAATTAAAAACACAGCGGTCCTGTTGGGAAAATAAATTAATTGTGAACCTTTTCAAGAATCCCTCATGAGAGAATTAATCTTTAT
Source organism: uncultured Cytophagia bacterium (assembly GCA_964413725.1). Lineage (GTDB taxonomy): Bacteria > Zhuqueibacterota > Zhuqueibacteria > Residuimicrobiales > Oceaniaggregativiventaceae > CAYPUH01. The sequence continues at coordinate 4,561 of CAYPUH010000082.1, read as the reverse complement.
CGCATTCACTTTGTTTGTTTTTGTTACTGTCATTGGGATCACCGGATGGCTGTTAAAGGCTTCAAACCGTCACATCTGGCAATCTTGCCTGGTAACCAAGGGTCGCTGGCTGGGTCTGGGGATTGCAGGATCCAGTCTTTTGTTCATGATTGTCGGGGGTGCCGCCTCCTACCCCCCCGCACTGCAGCTGGGTTTCATCGGTGCAGCGATGGTCCTGATTCTGAATCTGTTGTTACTGGCAGCATTGCCGGTCTCCAATCTCATCTATTTCTTGGGCAAACGGATATCGCGATGGTGGCAATCCAGGAGGATTCAAACCACACCGGATTCTTCCCGTCGGCATTTTTTAAAACTCACAGCATCGGGATTCCCTCTGGCGGCCATTGGTTTCGGAGGCGGCGGCATTGCCGGCTCGTTTGCTACTGTGGATATACCAACGATCGACCTTCCCATCAAAAAATTGCCGCAGAAACTAGATGGCCTCAAGATTGCTCATCTCACCGACCTCCATCTGGGACCATACTTTACGTTAGACGATCTTGTAACGGCATTACCCCGTATTGCGGCACATCAGCCAGATCTCGTGATGGTCACCGGGGATATCGCGGATGAATTAGACTATCTCCCCCGGGCACTTGAGCACATCTCCGAACTCGCGCCTCCCTTGGGAGCCCATGTCTGCATCGGAAATCACGAATATTATCGTGGCGGGCAACAAGCAAAGGCAATACTGGAAAACGCTCCGGTTTCGTTTCTGCTGCAATCCGGGGTGCCGCGCATGTTTAACGGCCATCCACTCTATATTGCCGGCACCGATGATCCGGTCACCCTGCGCCCAGACATTGACGTATTCATGCAACAGACCGTGGAAACCGCGATGGCAGATGCCCCGACAAACGCCTTTACCATTCTGCTGAGCCATCGTCCCCTGGCCCTTGATTACGCTACCCGCTCAGGAGTCAATCTGGTTCTGGCCGGACATACGCATGGAGGCCAGATTGGCTATAACCGACGCAGCCTGCTGGATGGACAGACGCAAGAGAAATATATGTGGGGTATTTATCGCAATGGATATGCGACTCTCTATACCTCTTCAGGGATGGGTCACTGGTTTCCGTTCCGACTGGGATGCCCTGCAGAAGCTCCTCTCCTGACTCTCAGACGCGCTTGATCCTCCAAACAGACTCACAACCCCCTCAATGTGCCACAGGCTTGTCTTGGGTTGCATTCGACAGTTTTGTTTCGTATGTTCTTTGCATGAATCTTATCTTGTTTTCACGACCGGATTATATCGGGACACAACGGATCCGTCTCACGGGGCGGCGGCATGAGCATGTCAGACAGATTCATCGCGCATGCGTTGGAGATACTTTAAAGGTAGGACAAATCGGAGGTAAAATGGGACTGGCTACGGTGACCCACACAAGCGACTCTGTTACCGAACTCGACGTCAACCTGACAGCCGATCCGCCTGATCCACTGCCGTTGACCCTGATCCTGGCCTTGCCACGTCCCAAGAGTCTCAAGCGTATTATACAGGGAATTACGGCTGTCGGGATCAAAGATCTCTACCTGATCGGCAGCTGGCGGGTTGAAAAAAGTTACTGGCATTCTCCGGTTCTCAACGACTCGACACTCTGCCGACATTTAAAGCTGGGACTGGAACAGGCGGGAGATACACGTATGCCCACGATTACGCAGAGACGATACTTTCGTCCCTTTGTGGAGGATGAGATTCCTGCACTCATCAAGGACACTCTGGCTTTGGTGGCGCACCCCCATACGTCTTCTCCCCTTGTACCCGTCCGTAAACATCAGCATATTACCCTGGCGGTGGGACCCGAGGGAGGATTTATCCCCTTTGAATTGGATCTCATGCAGAAACAGGGTTTTCAAGCGATTTCACTGGGACAACGCATACTCGGGGTGGAACAGGCCATCCCCGCCCTTATTGGAAAACTGTGTCTTTGAGGCCCCCCATCATGACATTTGAAGAAAAAATTCAATTCATCCAGAACACTCTGAACCGTCTCTATCCCGAACCGAAAATCCCGCTAAAGCATAAAGATCCCTATACACTGCTGGTCTCAGTGGTTCTCTCTGCACAAACCACAGATGTCTGTGTCAATAAAATCACTCGGAATCTGTTTGCCCGCGCAAACACTCCCAAACAAATGGTTTCCCTGAGCTATGATGAGATCTATCCCATCATTCGGCCGTGCGGTCTGGCACCGCGCAAGGCCCGGGCGATTCTGGATCTGTCCCGAACGCTTCTGGACAAATATGATGGTAATGTGCCCCAGGAATTTGAGTCACTGGAAGCATTGCCAGGCGTAGGTCACAAGACGGCATCTGTGGTGATGGCACAGGCCTTTGACAAACCGGCCTTTCCTGTGGATACACACATTCATCGCCTGGCTCAGCGATGGAAACTGACAGAGGGCAGGAATGTAAAACAGACCGAAAAAGACCTCAAAGCCGCGTTTCCACAGTCCGCATGGAATCGTCTGCATCTCCAGATCATCTATTACGGACGCGAATATTGTCCGGCCCGGCACCACAACATTGAAGCCTGTCCCATTTGTCGTAAACTGCAAGAGGAGCCCGATGATGCGTCATCGGTCAACTCACCGAATCCATCAACAGGCTCTTGATGCGGAGATAAGCATGCCAAAAGTCCATATCCATCATCATCCAGCCCATCTCATCAAGGACGAGGCTCGACGCCTTGGATTCGATGCCGTGGGTATCGCCCAGGCGGAAGCGCTCTCCGGCCTGGTTCTCGATGAATGGTTGGATCGGGGCTACCATGGTCAAATGACCTATATGGCCCGAAACCGGGAGAAACGACTCGATCCCCGTATTCTGGTGCCGGGAGCCCGCTCCGTCATCTCTGTGGCCGTGAACTACTACCATCCGGATCCGGGACCGAATCGTCCAAAACAGGCTCGCGTCTCAAGATATGCATGGGGGTCCGATTATCACAATATTGTCAAAACACGGCTCTTTGGTCTTTTGGATTTTATCCAAGCGGAATTCCCCGGTACCACGGGACGCGTCTTTGTGGATACCGCTCCGATTATGGATAAAATGTGGGCGGTAAAGGCGGGTATCGGCTGGCTGGGGAAACATGGCAACGTCATCACTCCCGAACATGGCTCATGGGTCTTTCTGGGTGAAGTGGTGGTCTCACTCGAGCTGCCGCCCGACTCTCCTCTCCCCGATTACTGTGGCACCTGCACTCGCTGTATAAACGCATGCCCCACCGGCGCCATCGTCGCCCCGCACCTCGTCGATGCCCGTCGCTGTATTTCCTATCTGACCATTGAACTCAAACCGGAACAAAACATACCGAGATCGCTGGCAGACAAAATGGGAAATCGGATTTTTGGTTGTGACACCTGTCAGGATGTCTGTCCCTGGAATCAGAAACGCCAACATACCACTCCTGTACAGAATTTTCACCCTCGTCCATCCCTCTTACCCCTCTCTCTGGATACCATCGCCTCGCTTACCCCCACAACATTTTCAAAACTGTTCAAAAACAGTCCGGTAAAACGAACCAAGCTCTCCGGACTGGTACGGAATTACCGTGCCATTGAACATGCCAAATCCTCACCGTCCGGAAGCAATAACGATACCAGAGAGTAACACCCTCATATCGTCATGTATCTCGATGACTTTTTTCCTTGCAGATTTAACCTATTTTTACGTATTTTTGAATCGAGTGGCACATGCAGATCAACACCATTCCATCCTAGCAAAGGAGTGTAATCCAAGGGCATATCAAGAGGCTCAAAGACGGCAGGGGTACCGGTTTTGAGCTTTTTTAATGGAATCCTGGTTGTGCTGTATAAACAGTTTCAATTCTCCTCGGGGTTTACACCAGAGCGATATCGCCCCTTTGATAATCCGCTCTGGAATAGCAAACGAAGTTGCGGGGTTTAATTTAGGGAATTTCGACTTAATGATGAGGGCCAATCGTGAATCAAACGACGACCAGATCCGAATTATGGTTTATACTCTTTCTTCTCGCAGGCCTGTTGCTGTCTTGGAGCCCAGGCACGTCTCGGCAATCTACGAATGATTCGCCGAAAACCGTTCTGCTGATGCAGATTGAAGGTGAAATTGAGCGAGGGGTTTCCGCCTATGTCAAGAGAGCATTGAATCAGGCTCAGGATCAGCAACCAGACCGCGTCATTATCAGGATCAACACACCCGGAGGACGCCTGGATGCCGCACTGGTGATCAAAGACCTGATCCTGGACGCATCCATTCCGATTACGGCCTTTATCAATCGACAAGCCCTTTCTGCCGGTGCGTTGATCTCACTTGCCGCCGACGACATTGTGATGGTCGAAGGAGGTGTGATCGGTGCAGCCACTCCCATTACCGGCGATTCGGGTCAAAAGGCCAGTGAAAAAGTGGTTTCCGCTGTGCGCAAAGCCTTTGCCGCGACGGCAGAGTATCATAACCGGGACCCGCGTATCGCGGAGGCCATGGTAGATGAATCCGTAGAGATTCCCGGTTTGATCGAATCAGGTAAACTGCTGACCCTGAC
>CAYPUH010000081.1:0-15245 GCA_964413725.1 uncultured Cytophagia bacterium | reverse complement strand
TTTCCAGATCAGCGTCACGAAGGGATTCCGCCGCCTCCCGGCTATCGATGCCTTCCAGGGTGAGGATAACATGAGACGGTGTCACCCTCGCACGCAGGATTTTGCGGGGTGTCCGATGGCCATTTCTGTTGACAAAGATCCGATCCAACAGAGTGAACCGTTCCGGTCGATCGGTTTGAGGCGTTACGCGTACCTCGCCCCGAATACCGTGGGGTTTGCTTATCTGGCCCACAAGGATATAGTCCTGACCCTGTTCGGCTTGTGCTGCCATGACCGATTCACTCCGACCGGTTTCAATCAATCCAACGCTTATTCTTTTTCTTCAGACTCGGACGATTGTTCTTCAGTTTGTTCCGGTTCAGCCGTTTCCTCTTTGGCGCTTTCGGGTTTTGGTTCTGGTTCTGGTTCTGGTTCGGGTTCGGGTTTTGGTTCCGGTTCTGGTTCGGGTTCTACAGCAGCTTTACCACCCTCTTTGCGTTTTTCCATCGCGGCTTTGGCTTCTTCGCGGCGTTTTCGATCCTCTTGTTGGGATTGCCATGTTTCCATTTCTTTGGCAACCTGATCATCCGACAACTTGCGTTTGCGAAGGTCCCATTCCATCATGATACCTTCGTCTTGAAACAGATTTCGAACGGTGTCGGACAATTGAGCGCCGTTATACAGCCATTTGAATGCCAGAGCGCGATCGATCAGCACTTCAGCGGGGTTCAGTAATGGGTTATAGTGGCCGATTTTTTCGAGATACTCGCCATCCCGTCGGGCACGAGAATCGATCGCTACTATGCGATAAAAAGGCTGTTTTTTTCGCCCCATTCGACGCAACCGAATTTTTACTGCCAAATCCGTCTCCTCCTTTTTATTTGGATACGGCTGTTTGTTGGATTTGTATCCATTTTAAGTGTAACCTCTGTTTAACCGAAAACAGTGACATCCGCGTTTCGAATATCACGTCACCTGACTCTGTTTGGGATCAGGTGCTCAAGAGTATTTCAATTTGATTCTGCCATTTTGGGTTGTACAAGACAGCACTCGACATCTCAGAGTGTCATGCCGAACACAGCCCCTCGATGCCTAGAACGGCATTTTTCCAGCCAGGCCGCGACCGCCACCTTTACTCATCTGCCGGACCATTTTTTGCATCATCTCGTATTGGTTCAGCAGACGATTGACATCCTGTACACGCGTTCCACTTCCTCGAGCGATCCGCTTTCTTCTGCTGCCATTCAAAATACGAGGACGCTGGCGTTCATCAGGGGTCATGGAGTTAATAATCGCCTCGGCTTGAACCAGAGCGTGATCATCAGCCTGAATGCCTTTGAGAGCCTTGTTGGCTCCGGGCATCATGTTTAAAATATCCTGCAGCGGACCCATTTTTCTGATCTGCTGCAGCTGGTCATAAAAATCCTCCAGAGTAAAGGCTTTGGACCGGAGTTTTTTCTCGAGCTTTTTGGCCTCTTTCTCGTCAAAGGATTCTTGAGCTTTTTCCACCAGCGAGACCACATCACCCATCCCGAGTATTCGGGATGCAATGCGATCGGGATAAAATGCTTCGATCGCATCGAGCTTTTCGCCCACGCCGATAAACTTGATCGGTCGCTCCGTGACCGCTCGAATGGATAGAGCGGCACCCCCGCGGGCGTCTCCGTCCATTTTGGTCAACACCACACCGGTAAAATCGATATGGTCGAGAAAACTTTTAGCGGTATTGACCGCATCCTGGCCGGTCATACCATCAGCCACAAACAGGATCTCGGACGGCTGCAACGACACCTTAAGGCGTTGCAACTCATCCATCATCATGTCATCCACATGAAGTCGACCGGCCGTGTCCACGATCATGATATCACAGAGATGTTTTCGTGCATAGTCGACGCCTTTACGGGCAATGTGGACCACATCCTCGCCCTCTTTGGAGAACACCGGTACATCGAGAGACCGCCCGACCACATGCAACTGTTCCACAGCGGCAGGTCGATAGATATCGGTGGCCACCAAAAGGGGTGTGTGATGCTTTTTACGCAGAAAAACCGACAATTTTCCGGCCAGAGTGGTCTTTCCGGATCCCTGCAGCCCCACCAGCATGATCACATGAGGCTGCGAGCCACGCAGTTGCAGGGGATCACGTGCCCCCCCCATCAGGCGAACCATCTCATCATGGATGATCTTGACCACCTGCTGACCAGGCGTCACACTGCGCAGAACCTCCTGTCCTATGGCCTTTTCCTTGACCTGCGCGATAAACTGCTTGGCAACTTTATAGTTCACATCCGCTTCGAGAAGAACGCGTCGCACCTCACGAAGCGATTCTGAAATATTCTGCTCTGTCAGTTTTCCACGCCCGCGCAAGCGCTTGAACACGGAATCAAATTTATCGGTAATTTCCTGAAACATACTCAATCCATAATGGCAGATGGCATGCCTGCACCGCAGCTTTCATCCCTCACCCAGGGTGACGTCAGCATCCCAATTTCTGATAACTGCTTGTTTCTACAGACAATTCGCCATCCAGTACCGGTTTATAAAGTCTATGAATGTAAAGAAAAAATTGGTTCATTGCAAGATTTTTTTAGAGTCGGATGGAGGCATCTAAAACAGTTTGGTGATTTCATCCCGATTGAAAACAGGCAATTTTTGTTTCGTATTCTCGATGATCAGGACATGTTGTGGATCCCGGGTCAATTCCGCAACATCCGCTGCCGGGATATTCTGTTCGGAGCAGGCTTTAAGCAAGGTGCGGACACCCGCAGCGGGAAGGACGACCAAAAGAGAGCCGGACGAGAGGGTGCCCAGGGGATCCAGGCCAAAATAATCGCACAACAATTTTCCTTCTGGTATGATGGGTATAGCATCCCCGTCCACCGTAATCCCCAGCTTGCTGGCCAGGGCGAGCTCATACAGGGCTGTGAGCACACCTCCCTCGGTCGGATCGTGCATCGCCCGTACGCGTCCGGTTGCCTGCGCCAATTGCGCCAGGGGACGAACGCTCAATCCCGGATGGTATAATTTGTCCTGACTTTGTTTGAGAAATTCATCTGAAAACGCTTTTCTGACTGTATCAGACCGTTCCCGGGCGATAATAGCGGTACCCTCGATCGGCACGGGTCGCAACAGCAGCACATGATCCCCCTCCCGGCAGTCGGAAGATTTCAACAACTCGTCTCTTGCCACCTGTCCCACCAATGTCCCGGCCACGATGGGATGGTCCAATCCGGTCGTGACCTCGGTATGTCCCCCACAGAAGGCAATCCCTTCCTGACGGCATACACTGGAAATCTGTGAAAAAATGGTCTCCACCATCTTTCGGGTCGCATTGTGTTCGGGAAGCAAAATGGTGGACAAAAACCAACGGGGTTCCGCTCCCATGCAGACAATATCATTGGCATTGATGTGAACCACATAGTATCCCACATCTTCGGTCACAAAGGTGATGGGATCGGATTTCAGAACCCAAAAATAGTCGCCACCATCAATCACGGTGGCATCCTCTCCGGCTTGCGATCCGACGACCACCTGTTCATCCCGGTCTGTATATCGCTGTAAAAGTTGACTCAGGAAAGAATGTTCGAGCTTTCCGGAAAACAGTTTCTCAAATTGAATACCCATAATCGCATTCCTTGAATAGAGCACAGCCCACAAAAAAAACCGAAGGACAGAACACCTTCGGTTTGCAATCAAGGTTTAGGGGTGACTTAATATCCGAATGTAAAAGTCTGTCGATACACCTCATCCGGTCCGGTGGGGTCACCATAACCGAAATCATTCCATCGGCTGATACGGTTCAGGATACAGTCCAGCATGCCCTCATGATCGATCGTGGTGTTCACCACTTCGACCCAGGAGACACTGCCTTCGGGATCGACGGCAAATCGGACCTCCACCTTGCCTTTTAACCTGGGATTCTCTTTCAATACCCGTTTGTAGCAATCCGTGATGGCAAGGCGATGTCCAGCGATTATTGACATGACATGTTCGGGTTTGCGTCGGAGTTTTTCTTTTTCTTCAGGGGTCGTTGGAGTTTTGGGTTTGACATCCAGGGAACTGGCAATACGCTGATAGCCTGCCGCTTCCTCCTGACTCCGATCCACCTCCTCAAAGTTCACATTTGCTGTAGGTTGAAGCTGACCGATCAGTTCATCGATACTCATCGCCGGATCACGTCGTCTCTGGCCTTGTACCACCCGCCGGCCAGTGGTCGCATAATTGTTTCCACGACCATCGCTGCCCCCCCATCCTTTCCCTTCCGGTCCCTTGGAAACAGAAGCGCCATCGAGAGTTTCCAAAACTTCTCCCATGCGCTGATTTTCGGAAACACCATAGTCGGTGATATCGCCGATGTAGGATTCGGGGACATAGCCTGTACCCGAGGTCAGCAAGCCGAGAAAACCCACATTTTCCACTTCCTCTGCCACCTCTCGCATCGATTCTTCAGCCGCGGCCCCGCTGGCGCGTCCGGCACTGGCCATCGCTCCGGCTTCAGGCAATCTCGATTCAGGCGTCTGAAAGGGCTCGGCACCGGCTTCGACACCAGCCTCTCCTTCCGCGCCGATCCCAGCCCCTTCGGGTACCGGGGCCAACAATATGTCCCGGACAGCAGGAGCCAGTGGCTCAGCCTCCAGGGGCTCGATTGCTTCGGGAGCCAGATCGCGTTCCAATACGATTTTGGCATAGTGTTTCTGAATCGTAGAGATGGTTTCAGGCTGTAACGATTCAGGCAACCTGGCTTTGAAAACCAAAACCAAAACAATGTGACACACCAGGGAGAGTAGCAGAATGACGGTGAACCGCCAATCGATGGACTGAAACCGTCCCTTGCGCAACTCTCTCGGAAAAGAATGTAGTTTCGTATGTGTCATTTAGGGGTCCGACAAGAAATGCAAAATGCCCAGGCCAGACAAATTCACTCTTTCCAATGTACATGACTGACCGATAAAAGTCAAGACGAAAACAACACAGTTCTCATTGAGCGAGTCATCCTGTCCCGCGTTGCTAGAAAACCCTGCCCCCTTGCGTGCACCGTGTGAGATCATAAATCCCGCAAGAAATAAAATCAAAAGGGATCCAACTCTTGCTCCAAGCTGGTTTCCGATCTATCATACAGGCATTGACTCACAGATCTTGAACAGATGACGAGCCTGACGACCCACAGAGACGCTTGGTTGTTTCCAGGATATCGATCACACAAAGACCGGTATGGTAACCAGGATCGGCATCCGGAGTGGCGGGAACGACAGGCACCGTCTGGCCCTCTGCATCCCGACTCTGATAAGCCATCAGGTGAACATCGGGGTTGACATAATGGTGCAGGAAGCTGTTGGAATAGTCGCAGACAGCCCGCCAGAGATCGTCCCGTGAGCTCCATTCTATCAATTCAATGCCCGCACGCATCGCCTCGGGAAGGGGCCACCAAGGCATCACAGATTTGACCGGTTTGCGGGTCAATAGATCGATGGTCACCGGAAACCCTCCATGCCCCGCCTGAAAGCCCACCTCATGCAGATGCAGAAACAGGGCCGGCATCAGTGATTTCGAACGTTCGATCAGCGTCCGGGTTTTCGCTGTCAGTGACTCCAGTGCCTCCAGTTCACGGAGCACCTTCAAGCCGAGGCCGATAAACTCCATTCCATGACCCGGATTGCAGAGTATGTGTCCCTCTTGCACAGCCGGTTCACCCTCGTAAAGCGTCTCAATAAAATTATAGCGTTCAAGATGTCCATATTCGCCGGTATTGACATGATACTCGAAAATGTGGTGCATAAATCGCGTGGCCCGCTCCTGCCACTCGTTGGCCGATGTTTTTTCCATCAGCAATGCAAGTGCGCCGATGGCAATCATCCAGGGACCTTCCTGTTCCCCTTTGGTTTCAGGTCCCTGAGGATGTCTGGGGTCAAAACTCTGCTGATCGCTCGCAAAGTGACCGCTTTCGATGTCATCAAAGACTCGCGACAGCCGCTCTTGTCCCATGCGAACCCAATCGGTTTGCTGCAACCAGTGTCCCGCAGCCAAGAGTCCTTTGCCGTAAAACAAATCCGTAAAAGAGGACCCCGCCACCTGTGGGGTTTCGGGGACTACCCTCCCATCCGCTTTCATCCCCAGCGGCGTACCCTGTGGATCCATGCAAAAATAGAGCGCCCCTCCGTTTTTATCCCTCATGGACTCCATCTGATCCACAAGGACATTCAGCATCGAGGAGATCCGGTCAAGACGGTCCTGAATGGCCGGAGAGTGTGGATCGAATTCCCGGCACAGCCAGGCCGCATGCTCGGCAAGGGCTTCAATCCCGCGGCCCTGGATCCACCCGAATATGCGCGACCGGCCACGGACATCAGAATCGCCAAAATTGTTTCCGGTCAGGATATCCAGTTTGGTATCGATAAACGGATAGTCCGGGTCGGCGTCAAACCGGCTCAGTATGGTGTCGAGCACGGTCAGATTCATCGTCCGATACGCATCAAGGGTTTGCGTAAAGGATTGAAGAGAAGGGGTTTCGATCCAATAGGGTTGCCATGGGGTTTTCATGTCAGTAGGTTCCTCATGTTTGGACAAGAGTGATATCTCATATCGTTGCGGGCAAGCCGGAATAATCGTACTCCCGGGCGGTATCATAGATGGCCAGAACATTTTCGAGCGGCGCGTCAAAGGGAATACTGTTTTCCGGACTCAGGATGAATCCACCATTGTATCCCACGGTTTGAATCCGTTGTCTCACTTCACGGACCACATCATCCCGGGAGCCATTGGGCACGGTATCCTGAACAGAGATGGTGCCATGAAAAGTCAATGCGTCACCAAACTCTTGTTTGATCTGCGCGGGATCCATGCAGGCGGATTGGATGGGATTTAGGATATCGATGCCACAGTCGATAAGCGCCGGAATGATGGCCTTCATATTTCCGTCACTGTGATACAGTACATGGACATCGGGATTTTCACGTTTCACTCGCTGAATCAGAGTTTTGAGTCGGGGACGATCAAAGCGGTCGAACAGACGGGGTGAAAACAGCATACCCAGTTGTCCGGCCACATCTCCCACCACGGCGATCACATCATAGCCAGCACGGGCAGCCAGAACGGCTTCTTCTGTCTGGTGCGCATACAGGACATCATACAATTCATCGACAAAATCGGGTTGTATGACCATGTTCATCAAAAGGCCTTCCAGTCCACACAGATGCCAGGCCAATTTAAACGGAAAGGCGATTTCGACAACGGTTATGGTATCGGAGACCGGATTCAACCGTTGCCGGATCTCGCTCACCGGGGGAAGGATGCGGGGTGGCGGAGTCCAGTCATTCAGAGAACAAGAATCGACCAGGGGGCCGCCGCACCATTCCAGATATTTGCCATCTTCACCCAACCGTTGCATCACACCCCAGGCGTTTTCAAACGTTCGGTCGTCATGAAAGATATAGGCCTGGCCGCTCCCTGGCGCGGGTCCCTTGAGAACATTATTAACCCGTCGTTCGAATTCGGGATACTGTATAGAAAGCGGAATCCAGCGAAAGTCAATATCGAGCTTTCGAAAAACACCTTCCACATCGTCCACACCAAAATAATCGCGCAAGGCGTCCAGGGTTTCCTGACGCGGCCAGATCAAGTCCATCGGGAGTCGGTCGGCCCGTTGATGCTTCAGGATACAGTTCAGGCGTTCGTGAGACGTCATGTACGTTTCCTCTCAAAGGGATGGTTCGGGTTGATGACCCGGGCCGGGTCATCGGTCGCCAATCGATACGAACAGGGGTTACCAGAGGCATCGACTAGTCGCGGTCGTTAAAATCCCACATGGTTTTGCGTCGCAGGTCTGCAAGGGCGAGCTTGTAATCGACATAGGCACTGAGATATGAAAAACGGGTTTGATTCAAACGTTCCCGATCCAGAGCCAGGGTTTGACTGGTAATATCTCCATTGCTGAAGCGCCGGGTGGAGATTTCAAAGGCCCGCTCCGCCACGCTGGAGGATTTCTCCAACACTCTGAGACGGTTTTCGGCCTCTGTGAGTCGGCTCACGGCATCTCTCACTTGTCTCACAATGGTCTTTTTGAGTTCAGCCAGTTCCAGTTGGCGATTGCGCAATCTGGCCTTTGCGGCCTGCACCTCGGCTGCGTTCACGCCCCAATCCCACAACGGGATGGAAAAGGTCACACCCACGCCCCGGTTATTGGGCCGGCGTTCGGCATCGGTCAGAGCGGACTCCCACAGGGTGCCGGGAGAGGCGTCAAAGGGCAATGAGGGATCACTGATCCCCGTAATATCATAAAACGCCCATAGATCCCCCCTGAAGTCGCTTCGGGCATCCGCTTCCCGAATATCGATGGATGCGAGTTCCACATCAATTTTCTGTTCCCGGATATCGGTCCGATTCTGAAGTGCTTTTTGCACCGCATGCTCCAGATCGATCTCAAGTTTTTGTACCTGCAAATCCGCTTCGACGCTGACAGGAACATCAAAATCCAGTCCGATCAGCTGACAAAACTGGTCGCGTATTCTGGACACCTCTCCTCTGGCCGTGACGAGATTGTTTTGACTCTCTGCCAGATCCACCTCCATCTGCAGGGATTCCACCTCAGGGATCAGGCCGGCGTTTAATTTCTTTTTTGCCAATTGCACCAGTTGTTCCTGCTGTTCCACATCCTGCCGGGCGATGGCCAGTTGTTGTTCGGCTCTATAGAGTCGGTAAAACGCTTGTGTGACCGAATAGACAAGCTCCCATTGTTGACGGTTGAAACGCAGGTCGGTCGCTTTATAGTTTAAATTGGCTGTTCGGAGTCCCACCTGTAGCGTATTCAACGTGAACAGTGGCTGATTCAATCGCAGACTGACAGATGTCAACACATCCTTTCGTTGCAGGTCCTGATTCAGATCGGGGCGATAGGTGGACACAGACCGATGATAGGTTCTGGAACTCAGGGTGAATACACCATTGGTGGGCAGCGGCTGATTGATATCCAGCCGTCCCTGATATCTCAAGAGCCCGGTGGTATTGAATACCGGCAGATCCCCTTCTCTGGGAATTTCACTGACCGTCTCACTCCAATACGGTGTATCCACCTCCAGCTCCGCATTGGTTTTAAACCGTCCTTTGGCCGCGGTCTTTTGTTGCCGGGCTTGTTCCAGATCCAGACGCAGCGTTCGGATGTCAAAACTCTGATCCAGGGCCAGTTCAATCGCCTGATCCAGTGTCAGGGACAGACTGTCGGTGTTTCCCGGTGAACGGGCCCATGTGACCGGGATGTTGATGGTGAACAGCACCAGCACCGCAGTCACTCGAAAACATGTCATCTTGAAAGCTCCTTCGGGGGTTAGAATGGGCTCATGACGTTCATCTCTACTCATAGCGCAGCGCTTCAATGGGATGAATGCGGGCAGCCCGACGAGCGGGGAACGTACCAAAAACAATTCCAACGGCTCCGGACACACCAAACGCCACAATGACGGAAAAGGGTGTGATGGCGGTTTTAAACTCGGCGATACTGTTGATAGACAATGCCATCGTCACTCCGAGAATGATACCCAGGATACCTCCGACCAGACTCAAGCCCACGGCCTCGATCAGAAATTGTCGCTCGATTTCCCGTTTTCGTGCACCCAGGGCCCGCCGGATTCCAATCTCGCGAGTCCGTTCCAAAACGGTGGCAAGCATAATATTCATGATTCCGATCCCTCCCACCAGCAATGATATCGCCGCAATGGAACCCAGGACGATATTATAGATACGGCGTTCCCGCTCCTCCTGTTTGAGAAGCTCGAAGGGAATGACAATATCAAAATCGGGATTGTTATAATGCCGGCGATCGAGGATACGACGGATCACCGTCGCGCTTTGCATCAGAACCCCGGACTCTTTGATCTGAATGGTTAACTGGTCCAACTGGCTGGCGAGGGGATTATCCGGAGCGAACCGGGACAACAGAGATTTCAAGGGCACATAAATATCCTGGTTGAGATCCCGGGCAGCCAGTTCACCGATGGTTTCGGTAAAGAGCTGTCGTTGCCCCATCACACCGACGACCTGGAACCACTGATCTCCCAGCTTGACCCTCTTGCCCAGGGGGGTTTCCACAGGAAACAGGGTTTGACTGATCGTCGCCCCCAACACACAGACCCTTGATTTCCGGATATGGTGATCTTTATTGATAAAAGAGCCCATCCGGGTCTGGTCGTGGATCAATTCCTGAAACGCGGGGGTCACTCCAACCACGGTTGCCCGGCTTGATTTGTCCTCGAAACCCGCCTCGAGTTCGCGTTCTGCTTGCGGAGAAACAAATTGCACAGTGGGCAGAATGGTCTCGATGGCCTCGGCATCTGCCAGAGACAAACCGGCAGAAAAGCGGGCCCGCACCTCCTCCAGTTCCTGATCGCTGAGCTGCCTGTCCCGGACAATGATATTGTTGACGCCCAGTGACTTGTATTTTTGCAACGCTTCCCGTTTGGCCCCCTCTCCAATAGACAGCATGGCGATAACAGCGGCCACACCAAAAATAATACCCAGCATGGTGAGCACTGACCGCAGCTTATGAACACGAAATCCCTGTAATCCCATTTGCAGATATTCACGCGTCTGCATCGCTCACCTCCCTCTCCGACAACCGGAGGTGATCCCCCTGTTGCACATTGCCATGAATCACCACTGAATGTTCATTCCGGGGGCCCAATGAAACGGGCACTTTATCCCAGGATGCACCATTTTGACGATACACGACATATCCATCCGTTGTTTCATGAATCGCAGCCGGCGACACAAACAGCGTATCGTCAAGACTCGCCGTTTCGATCCCACAGCGCACCGTCATGCCGGGTTTGAGAAGAGGATCGCTTTGATGAATATCGATCTGAACGTCAAACACCTTCCGACTTTTCTCCTCCAGTGCGTGACAGATCATTCCCACATCTGTCAGGGTGCCGGTAAATTCGATTTTGGGATAGGCATCCAGGCGAATACGGGCCCGCTGTCCTTCTGCGACATGCTTGATATCGGTCTCATCGACCGCGGTGAACACGGTCATATGCTGAAGATTGGGCAATCCAACCAGGCCCTGACCGGGCCAGAACTCGTCTCCCACCTGAATCTTGTCCCCAACACCTCGCCGGCCCCGATGCCGGTGATACTCTACCATCCCATCGGAAGGGGCTCTGAGTACAAACCGATCCAGGGTGCGTTCCGCTTCGGATATGGCTGCCCGAATCTGTTGAATCTTCAAGTCCTGAACCTGCAGCTCTTCTTCATGGATCTCCTTTGTATGCTCGAGTCTGGCCTGTGCTCTCGCAAATTCGATTTCGGCTATCTGCAGGTGCAATCCGGCAATTTGCTGACGATGCTCGGATTCATAGACCACCCGTTCCAGATCGATGCGGGCCATCTCCAGTGCCGCCTTTGAAGAATTGACTTGAGCGTTTTGATCGCTGAGGGTGTTCTGTTGATTGACAAGAAGCTTGTTCCGATCCGCGATTGCGATCTCCAGGTCAGCTCGTTTTTCATTCAAGACCCGTTCGACTCCGGCTGTCTCCAGTCGTCCGACTGTATCCCCTGCCTCAACCTCGATTCCCTCCTCGACCAGCTCCACCAGTTTGGGCCGTCCATACTGCCAGTTATAGGACGGCATGGTGATGACTTTGGATTGTCGGGCCTCGAGTTCTCCGCTTTCGGTTAATGTTGCCTCAAAAGGACCCCGTTCGACCCTCACAACATCCTTTTCTCCTCCGCCGCAAGCCACCATCACGGACAGGGCGAACCCGATGACCAAAGAGTCTGTTCTATTGATCATCGTGACTCTCCGGCGCTCTGGTGAATGATATTTTCCTGTTGCCCTGGTCGCTGAAGAGCAACCTGATCCCCTTCTCTGAGACCCTCTGTTACCACAACAAAATCTTCGCTTTCCGAACCCAATGTTACCGGCTGTGATGAAAAACCACCCGAGGTTCTCTTGTACACAACCGGTCCCTCTTCCGTCTGAAATACTGACTCCAGTGGAACAAAGCGTGTGTCCGGAATATGCTCCACCCTGATCGTTACCGTTACGGACATGCCCGGAAGCAAGCGTCTATCCTGCTCCTCCAACAGGACTTTGATATCGAACACCTTGATCCTGGATTCCCGCTCTTTATCACGAGCCAGAGCCGAGACATGAGTGACGGTTCCCGAAAAGGAGGTGTCCGGATAACTTTCGAGCCGGATTCGGGTTTCCTGTCCAACCGCAATCTTGGCAATGTCCACCTCATTGACCTGAATCAACGCTTGCATTTCGCTGAGATCCGGTAATCCGACGATAGCGGTCCCCCGCCAGGGTTGATCGTCCACCTGGAATTTGGCACCCGTCGCCCGGTTTTTCTGAATGATCGCGATCCCGGGAGAAGGGGCTCTGAGTGTCAGGTTTTCAAGGGTTTCCCGGGCATCTTCAAGCCTGGCCTGCAGTTGTTCAACGTTTAGTTTGAGCTTGTTGAGCTCCTCCTGATGAATCCGCTTTTGGTTCTCAATTTCCTGTCTGGCCTTTTCCAGGTTGATCGCAGCACGCTTTAAATCCAACTCGATCTTTTTGCGATCGATCTCGGCTTCAAATGTCGAGCGTTCCAATTCCAGCTCGGAAATTCGGTGTTGAAGCGTGCTCTTTTCCAGTTCGGTTTCAAGTTCTTCGATCCGGGACGTCTGGGATGTGACAGCTTTTCGCAATTCTGCCTGAGAGATCTCCAATTCCGCCCTGGCATCATCGATGCTCTTTTGCACTTCGCTTTTGTCAAATTCAACCAGAATATCTCCCTCCTGAACCTGTTTGCCATCCTCCACCAACATGACAATCTTTGGTGTCGCCACGTGCCAGGAGATCATGGGAGTGGACAATGTGACCGACCGGACTGCTTCCAACTCGCCGGTCTCAACCACATGATGGTAAAAATCACACCGCTGAACCGTATAGGTCGGAAGGGAGTTCTCATTATCCCCGGTACATCCAAAGACACTCACGAGGAGTAACATCAGAGCGATATTCTTTTTTTGCATGTTAGTTTCCAACACAAGGTTAATCCAGGCGGGACGATCCCAGCCCGGAATGAAGGTACACAACAGAACCTTTTATCGGAAGGGTTTTCCGGGGACATGGAAAAGACGAAACCATTAGATTGGTTGACCCGGGACTTTTTTCCCTCAACCATGTGGACTATCAGGGTTGAATCCGTCTGGAGGCATCCGGTTCCATCAAGGCACAATCGAATTCCGTGGGTAAATCTCCATCCACGACAGCAAAATCCTCCCCTCGGGTCAACACCGTTACCGGCCACGGCTGATATCCATTGGAACGATGCTGATAGATCACCCTGACGCTGTCCCGAACGAAAATGCAATCCAGAGGTACCGTGACAACCGAATCCACTGAGCTGAGAACAATCTCCACATCTGCGGACTGACCGGCTGTCAGGATCCCATGGGTAGAATCGATTTGTACGGTCACATCGACTTTTCGAACCCTGGAGCCCCGGGATACGGGTTTCGCGACTTTGGCCACATGAATGACCCGTCCCGGCAACTTGATATCCGGCCGGGTGGTGGGGTAAATCCATGCCGATTGATTGTTCTGAAGCTTTTGCGCATCGGTTTCATCGACCTTTAATTCCACATCCATTACGGTCAACCGCGGAATTCGGATCAGTGGCATGGATGGAAACACGGTGTCCTGCTCCTTGATGGGTTCGCCGGTCATCCAGTTTCGTTCATAGACGACCATTCCTTCTGCCGGTGCTCTCAGAATCAGTTTATCAAGCGTATTTTGGGCCTGTGTCAGTCGGTTCTGCGCCTGGGCTATTTTGAGCTTGAGCCGAGACATCTCTTCCTGTTGAATGGTTTCCAGATTCTGTAATTTTCGTTTTATCTTTTTGCTTTCCAGTTCGGCAATGTCGATTTCAAGCCGTTTCTGTTCCCGAACGCTGGCGGACTCGAACGAAAGACGTGCCATTTGGAGTCTGGCGGTTTCCAGGGCGGCATCGGTGGATTGTTTTTGTGATTCCAGCATCACCCGTTCGAGAACCATCTCGGCGTGTGTTCGCTCCTTGTCGGCTTTGGCCATTGCGAGTTCATCACGTGCCTGTAGCACTTTTTGTTCGATTTCGTCGGCTTCAAGGCGAATGACCACATCACCGCTATCAACCACTGTACCTTCTTTGCAAATCCACGACACCTTTGGCCGAACCCGGCGTATTCGTGGTGTCGACAATACCTGGGCCTCGTGTGCACGAAGAGTTCCCTCCGACCGCACCGAAAGGGTAAACGGGCCTCTGGTGACGTGATAGGTCAACGACGTTGACTCTTCCGGCGCACAGGAGAGACCACAACAGGACAGCAGGAGGATCAGTAACCGCCGGACGGTCATTTGACCCCGGAAGGGGACTGCAACAGGCATGATCACCTGGTTAAAGAACCGCATAATGACTCTTCGAGAGTGAATTCACGATGACGCTCGGGGAGGTATCGAATTGCCGGACAGGACAATCCCCTCTACACCCTTCCGCCACCCGGGATGTATGACCCGACTCGCAACGGGTACGGACTCGGGCGGTTGACACATTCAATTTAAAAAAATAATATGTTTTTGCAAGAAGGAAAGAAGGGGTAGGCAGCAAGAGCAGTACTCAGCCGCCCATGATGAGAATGGCATCATGAAAACAAATAACACCCCATACAGAATGCTCTTCACAACCGTATCATGCGGTTTTAACAAAAGCACACCACGTCTCTTGCAAGAGCATACTATGAACATTCATGCCAGATAAAAATAAAACGAGTTGATTAGCGTGCGAGCATGTTATCAATGGACTCGACATAGCGGTCGTCGGCCCGGCCCTGTTCGATCAACTAATTCCACAATCCATAAATCGCGGCATTCCAACCCTGATTCGGTTTTTCCGCTTCACCGGTTACGGTATTGATATGTTCGTGATAGGTGCCGCCGCGTTCAAAATCGATCCGTGTTCTCCAGATCATCTGTTCTTCAGCGTCCTCGATCCCATGCAGATAGCAATCCATGAGGCACAACAAGTCGTATAAAAAGTAGGAGCCGCCATAACAGTAATAGCCATTTTCGAAATTGGGAAGCGGATGGTCAAATCCCGGAACGGTATAGAGCCCACGGGGCAAATAGTCACCCGATTCCATACAGGTAATCTTGAATCCATACGGCGTGCGTGCCGTACTCATGATGGTATCATAGTGTCTTCTGACATCCTCAGACGGCAGGAGCGCGGTGCCGAACAGAATCTGTGCCAACA
>CAYPUH010000080.1:5991-15281 GCA_964413725.1 uncultured Cytophagia bacterium | reverse complement strand
ATCAGTGGAGGTGCCAAGGTGTTGATCCTCTAGGTATACATTGGCACCGGCAAGTGGTTTGCCCGTTAACTTGTCCTGTACCATCCCCTTTAGGGTATTTTGGGCGTAACCCGGTCGGAAAAGGGAAAGCAGTATAGAAACCCATAAAACCAATTCAGATAAGCGCATAACGTCTCCTTTTCGAATACATACGAACGGTCATGAAATCCGCAGGGGACGTTCGCCGGAGCGGAGGTATAAAAAAAAACCGCTTCCGGCGGGGAAACGGTTTGTATGTGGTGAGTCGAATCCGTTCCGTTTCCTTCGCCGGTACTAACCGGATCAGGTTCGAAGGGTGACTTCTCAGCTCCGTTCGGAAAACGAAGCGCCCCTACGGCTATTCAAAGATAGACATCTGTTTTCGAAAAGACAAGAGAAAAAAGAGGGAAATAGGATGTGGTCACAGAAGATGTCGGACAAAAGATGCAAGGTGCAAACCGCGACCACATCCTTTACATTCTATGGTTACTGGATGGGGGTCATTCCTGAAGTCGATGGGTCCGGCAGCAGTGCGTTTAGCTTTTGCTTCATGCCATATATCAGTTGAGTATATTTAGCCTCTATTTGTGCTTCATCCAGAATTTCTATACAGGTTTGAATTTCCCGAAGCGATAATTCCAGTGATAGTGTTGCTGAACTGTCCCCAAGAGCCCGGGCTTCTTCCAGACTCTCTTTGAGTTTTCCCTGTAAAGGGGCCATGAACTCAACATCGGTACCCTTTATTGGATGACGATTGAACAAATAGAGCATGCTCTCAACTTCAACTGGAGAGTAATTCAAGGTTTTGGCGGAAGCGGTAATCGAACCCAATCCCAGGATCATGGTAATCAATACAAGGATTAAAATGGAGTTCTGTTTCAATGTGACTCTCCTTTTTGTAGGGTTTGTGAATACAATTCGCATTTAAAACCAATCATTGTCCAGTCGCTGGTACCTGGGCGGGGGACATGACCTGTGATGGAAGCACTGCCTTGATTTTGCTTTTCATCCCCAGTACCAATTCGGCATAACGAGCTTCGAACGTTGCATTGTTGATCACGTTCAAACAGATTTGTAGTTCCTGGAGAGACAGTTCAATGGGGACTGGTTTTGTTTTGTCTTCCAGCGCTTTGGCGCTTTTAAGAGCCGTATTCAGTTTTTTGCTCAGAGGTGCGACCACGTCCACGTCCGACCCCTTGATTGTGGTTTGATTAAACAAAAAAACCATACTTTCAGCTTCGGCTGCACTAAAATTGATGGTCTTGATCTGATTCTGACCGAATACATTGGTGAAAAGACTCAGATAGAGAACCAAAGCCATGACGAGAAACGGAATGATCTTGCGCATTTAGACTTGCTCCTTGGTTTTGTGATCAGTTGAGGTGGCTTTTATTATATCAAATGCAAAGTGAATGCCAAAAAAAAAGATGTGATAAATAATGTACAAGTTAATGTTATTAATTGAATAAAACAACATCAACTTCTGCTCGGAGGACAATCGATTGATATTAGATTCTAAGTCATATAAATTTAATTATTAAGCAGGATTTTGATGAAAAATATGAGTCATGAATGTCACAATCAACTGTTGTTACCCGGACATCTGCTGGACAGTTTTCTTGCGAGCTTGTGTTCGGTTGTCTATATTAACAGAGCTGAAAATAAGGGCAGATGTTATCTGCATATAGCTCTGTGTTATTGTATGGTCATAAGGAACGATTTTCAAGAAAGGAGAAAGTTGTGAACCTTACATGTTGTGTCATCGGTTTGCTCATGATTTGTCTGATCTGGGGATGCCCGGGAGCAGGCGCTGAGGAGGGTGCTATTACGAAAGAAATGCTCGAATCCTTTCGCGCCTCTGTGACCATGAATTCGGATACTCGCGCCCGTCTGAATGCAATATCAAACAACAATGTCAATGAATTGGCTCTCAATCGAGCACACCAGGGACAGATCAATGATCTATTCGATTACAAAATTGAGACAGGTGGTATCACCAATCAAAAATCTTCCGGACGATGCTGGTTGTTTACCTCTCTCAATGTTTTACGCCCACATGTCATGAAAAAGTACAATTTGGAGTCGTTCGAGTTTTCAGAAACGTACAATTTTTTGGGGATCAACTGGAGAAAGCAAATCTATTCCTGCAAAATATTATTCAAACCCGTGAACTGGATACCAAACATCGTAAAGTCGAATGGTTGTTCCACCATGCGATAGGAGATGGCGGGGTCTGGAACATGTTAGCCGATCAGGTGGAAACCTATGGTGTCGTTCCGAAAGAGGCAATGCCGGAAAGCCACAATTCGGAGAACACCCGAACCGTGCGCCGGATGCTTGCCCATAAACTTTACGAACGGGGTCTGCGTCTCCGGCAAATGCACCAAAAGGGAACGACAGAATCTCAACTGATGGATGTCAAAACCAAACAACTCGAGGACATTTACCGCATCCTGGTCATGAGTTTGGGAAATCCTCCGGCTTTATTTGTCTGGCAGTACAAGGATAAGGAGGGCAATATTTCAGCCCCCCGTGAGTTTACCGGTCCTGAATTTTATAAAAAGGTGGTTGGTATCGATTTAAACGACTATGTGATGATGATGAACGATCCAACCCATGACTATTGACTGGTTTGATGAATATATGTTCCGATTGGTTGTTCATCGTCGTTATATCTCCGATTGGGTATTACAGGTTTTGGAGCAGGAACCGATCAAACTTCCACCTTAGGATCCCATGTTCAAGACTTCTCAAGAACGATGATATCCAGTTGGTTTTTTTATTGCAATGGCGGAAGTCTTGACGGGTTTTCATGGCCGGGGCCCTGTCACTGCAAAATGTCTTGAGAAAGCAAAAAAGTCGATTAGAAATGATCGGTTTTTTTATTTATTGTTTCAATTCTCGTATATGACCTTGACAACCTTACGAGATAGTTTTTCAGCGGATTTGGCGATAGGTTCGTGTATTTCCTCCAACACCTTGGCATCGAGATTTCCAAAAAGAGATGATATGGTTTCAATCATATTAGACTCGAGGCGGGATTGGACACGATTGATTACCTCAGATTTTTTGTTTTTGGTCGGGACGATAAAAAATTCGAGTGTTCCGGATCCCTTTTCTATTTCTTGCCAGGATTGCACGGCAAACTCGATACAGACCAGGCCTGACTTGGGCAGGTGTTTGATTTCATCGTCTAGCATTGCGGACACAAAGTTGGAGAGAATCGGATTGTGCCCCACGAGCATGACTGAGGTGAATCGGTCGTCGAGTTGATAAATAATATCCAACAATTCTTGCACAGAGCCGTTATAGATTTTATCAAAGGTCTGAATTCCACTGGATACGGTGAGCTCTGATGCCATAATTTCACCACTTTGTTTGGCTCGACGGGAGGGACTGGTCAAGATGAGCTGGGGAACCAGTCCGCGATTCCACAAATTCCGGGCCACGGTTGTACAACTGCGAATGCCAGGTTCGCTCAACTCTCTTGAAATATCTGGTGTCTGATCAGAATGGCCGACGGCTTTTGCGTGTCGAAGTAGATAAAGGGTTTTCATCTGTTACTATCCTTTAGATCAACTGTTAGAGATCAAGAGAAAGTTGACTGCACCAGTTCTCTGGTTTGATTTGCAATAGTATCTGCAGTGAATCCAAAATTTTTAAACAAGGCATCGAACGGTGCACTGGCTCCAAAACGATCCAATGCGATAACGATACCGTTTGTGCCAACCCATTCACACCAGCCAGTGGATACGTGAGCTTCAACGGCAATTCGCTTTGTCACCTCCGGAGGAAGGACCTTGTTCTGATAAGAACGAGACTGTTCGCGAAAGAGTTCCCAGCTCGGCATACTGACCACTCTGACGTCAATAGAGTCCTCCCTTAATCTGTTTTTCGCTTCAAGCAGCAAGTGGACCTCTGAACCGGATCCCACCAGTATTACATCTGGATTTTTTTCTTCTTTGGATAGGATATAGGCGCCTTTCTGAGTGCCTTTGGCCGATGCCAATCGGTTTTGATCCAAAACAGGACATTTTTGCCGAGTCAGGACAACAAGTGTAGGGCCTGTTTTGCGTTTTATTGCCGCTTTCCAGGCGTATGCAGTTTCATTGCCGTCTGCCGGGCGAATAACACACATTCCAGGCATGGCTCGAAAGGCTGCCAGATGCTCTACCGGTTGGTGGGTTGGTCCATCCTCGCCCACACCAATGGAATCATGAGTCATGACATAGATCACGGGGAGTTTCATGATTGCGGCCAGACGCATGGCAGGCCGGGCATAATCTGAAAAGACAAAGAAGGTGCTGGCAAAAGGACGCAAACCACCATGAAGCGCCAAACCATTGGTGGCGCCACACATACCCAGTTCCCGAACACCCCAGGGAATATTCTTGTGGTCATAACGGTCCCGACTAAAATATCCGGTATGGGACATGAGTGTTTTCGTAGAAGGGGAGAGATCACCACTTCCTCCGATCAGATCGGGAAAACGATGCGCAAAGGAATTAAGAACCTTGCCTCCGGAATTTCGGGTGGCTTTGGGTGTGTCCTCCACTGAAAATATCGGAATGTCTTTGTCCCACTGTTTGGGAAGCTTGCCCTGCAAAGCGTCCTCGAACTGTCTGGCCAGATCAGGATGAGCGGTTTTGTACTCGTCATACATACTTTTCCACATCGACTCCAAAGTTTCACCTCGTTGCTGGCATTCCTCCCGGATGCGCGTGAGCTGATCAGGTACGAAAAAAGATCGATCCTCGGGTAGGCCGTAGACTTTTTTGGTGGCTCGAATCTCTTCTTCTCCCAGAGGTGCACCATGAACCGTCGATGTGTCCTGCAGCGTCGGCGCTCCATATCCAATGTGACTGCGGATAATGAGCAGGGATGGCCTGGACGTTTCTCTTATAGCCATACGGGTGGCATCCTCTATGGCATTGATATTGTTAGCATTGTCTCCAAGATCCTGAATATGCCAGTTATACCCTTCAAACCGTTTCGCTACATCATCTGAATATGTGAGCTCGGTTTTTCCCTCGATGGTAATATGATTGTCATCGTAAAAGGCAACAAGCTTTCCAAGCCCAAAGTGCCCCGCAAGAGAGGCCGCTTCATGAGATGATCCCTCCATCAAATCTCCATCACTGCACAAAACAAAGGTATGGTGATCAATCATCGTTTGCTCACGATTGTAAACAGAGGAGAGATGAGCTTCTGCCATGGCCATCCCCACAGCATTCATCAGCCCCTGTCCAAGGGGTCCGGTTGTGGTTTCCACTCCCGGTGTAAGAGACCATTCGGGATGACCCGGGGTGATACTTTGCCATTGACGAAAATTTTTCAAATCATCAAGTGAAACGTCATATCCGGTGAGATGTAAAATAGAGTAGAGCAGCATGGAAGCATGACCTGCTGAAAGAATAAAACGATCCCGGTCGATCCACTGAGGATTACGTGGGTTGTGCTTCATAATTCGGGTGTACAGAACATACGCCAATGGAGCCAATGCCATGGGTGTGCCCGGGTGCCCCGATTTTGCGGCTTGTACGGCATCCATGGACAACGTTCTAATGGTATTGATTGCCAGTTCGTCAATAGGATACACATTCAAGTTTTTCATCTTCATCTCCACATACAATAGCAGGTGTCTCTTTCATCCTAGAAATGGGTTGGTGTTCTGTCCATAGCCTAGATACGCCGTCAATTGTGGTTAGAGTCATTTGGTATGCTCTGAATGATCGAAATCCAGTTATATGGAATGGTCACAACACACTGATGACGCGAGCCGGGTTTTAGGATTTGGTCCCAATTAAACCAGGTATCATCGATATTACTTCATCAAGGCAAGAAATAATATAGAGTAAATCCTGCAAAAAAGCAAGGTGTGGTTAGCGAAAAAAAAGTCCCTGACATTACAAACTCGTGAACATGATTCCGCTACGCCGATGCGGATTTCATTTTCGAACCCCTGTTTCAATACTGTAATTCGATAACAAAAAGCCAAAGGATTATAATATAAGGTCAAGCGATAAAGAACATATATACAATACATTAAGAATTAAATTAGTTGTCGGAACTCGGCGAAAAGTGTCTAATTGTCATATTATCAATTCGATAGTGGTGGTGTTCATATAAATACACAGAATCTTGTTAATCTATAATAATCAATTGATTAATCATATTGGAATTCTGTTGACACCGTATTTGGGTGTTTGGTATGAGATTTGCATAAAATATTGTGTCGTTGCGTTGTGAGATCACTGGGTTGCAGCCGGGTGAGGTGGTGGTTTGTGTGAGTGTGGTTGCAATTCAGTACAAAAGCGCGGTCTTTTGGCCGCGCTTTTTTTTTGTTTCGCCTTTTATAAAGTTAACAGTATATTGTTTTAACTTGAAATTTTATGGTGAAAATTGTACTTTCCAGTTCCTTTTTGAGAGACGACATGCAGAGTATTGAGACTATATCCTGAAAGGATTCATTGATGCGGATCGGTCAATACAACAGAGTTGCCTAATCCCATGATTCGCTGTTTTATGCCGAATCATTAATAAATTGAATGCCGTCGCAGCTCGGGTAAACATATCCATGTCTGTAACCCGAACGGTTTCCTCAAAAATCGTTCTGATTGGATTCTGTGGACAGAATCCGGCTAAACCAAAAGAGGATCATATGGCACACAAAATCAACAAAGTAGTTCTTGCGTACTCGGGAGGGTTGGATACCTCTATTATTATCCCTTGGTTAAAGGAAAATTATGAATGTGATGTGATCGCCTATGCTGCAGATGTAGGGCAGGGGGAGGAATTGTCGGGTTTGGAAGAAAAGGCTATCCAGACCGGGGCGATAAAATGTATCATTGATGATCTGAAAAAATCCTTTGTGCAAGAATACATCTGGCCGACGCTCAAGGCAGGAGCTGTCTATGAAGGGGATTATTTACTGGGGACCTCTTTTGCGCGACCGTTAATCGCACGTCGACAAGTGGAAATCGCTGAGGCTGAGGGAGCCAATGCGGTGGCCCATGGATGTACCGGTAAAGGAAATGACCAGGTTCGTTTCGAATTGACATACAAGGCGTTCAATCCGAAATTGCATGTCATCGCACCCTGGCGGGAATGGGATATTCGATCCCGGGAAGACGCAATTGCGTATGCAAAATCTAAAAATATTCCTATCACCGCAACAAAAGAAAAGATCTATAGCAACGATCGAAACCTATGGCACATGAGTCACGAAGGAGGAGATCTAGAGAATCCCTGGAACGAACCCAAAAAAGAGTTGTTTGTTTTAACAAAAAACCCCG
Source organism: uncultured Cytophagia bacterium (assembly GCA_964413725.1). Taxonomy (GTDB): domain Bacteria; phylum Zhuqueibacterota; class Zhuqueibacteria; order Residuimicrobiales; family Oceaniaggregativiventaceae; genus CAYPUH01. The sequence continues at coordinate 7,968 of CAYPUH010000080.1, read as the reverse complement.
AAGATGCTCCGAACACGCCCGCTTCCATTGAAATTCAATTCGAGAGGGGTATCCCGGTGGGTCTTGATGGTCAATCTATGGATGCGGTAGAATTGGTCAGCCAGTTGAATATTGTTGCCGGTGAACATGGGGTGGGGCGTGCCGATATTGTCGAAAATCGGCTGGTCGGCATGAAATCTCGGGGTGTCTATGAGACACCGGCCGGGACGGTTCTCTATATGGCTCACAATGCTTTGGAGAGTCTGGTACTGGACAAGGATACCCTCCATTTCAAGGAAATGCTCGCTCCCAAATATGCCGAGTTGGTGTACAATGGGGCCTGGTTTACCCCGCTCCGCGACTCTCTCGACGCTTTTGTCGAGAACACCCAAAAAAATGTATCCGGAACCGTTCGCGTTAAACTCTATAAAGGCAGTTGCCGCATTGTCGGCCGCAAGTCCCCTTATTCTCTCTATCGGGAAGAGCTGGCCACATTCGGCGAAGAGGATGTCTATGATCAGACCGATGCCAAGGGATTTATCAATCTCTTTGGTCTTCCCCTCAAAGTCCGATCACTGGTGGAACTCGAGTGGGGTAAAAAAGCATCCTATGCTGAACCCGACTATAGCAAATTCAAACGCGATTGAACGAAAATACTGATACCACCTTCACGAACATCACAAGGACAGGCACACATCGCCTGTCCTTTTCAAATTTGGACGGAAATCACAAAGGAACGGTCTTTATATGGGAACAGATAAAATCTGGAGTGGGCGGTTTTCAAAACCGAGTAAAGCCATTTTTGAACAGTATAGCCGATCGGTTTCTGTTGATCAACGACTCTTTGATGCCGATATAGCACTCAATAAGGCCTGGGCCAACGCTCTGAGCAGGATCGGCGTGTATAGCCAACTAGAAGCAGATAGGGTAAGGCGGGCACTGGATGACATCGCTCAAGAGTATCACGCCGGAAAACTCGAACCAACCCCTCAAGATGAAGACATCCACTCAGCAAATGAACGATGGTTGACCCGTAAAACAGGAGCATTGGGTGAAAAAATTCATACAGGCAAAAGCCGTAATGATCAAGTCATGACTGGTTTACGCATAGTTGTTAAACAAGAACTTTATAAAGTAGAATCTGAAATCAGGCAGTTGCAGCGCGCTTTGACTTCGCTGGCAGAGAATCACGTCGATGCTGTTTTCCCGGGTTATACCCATGTTCGTCAAGCACAGCCCATTTCATTTGCACATTATTTGTGCGCACTTGGATTTCAACTTTCACGGGATCGTCAGCGACTATACCAATGCATAAAACGAGTGGATGTGCTGCCTCTTGGCGCCGGTGCACTGGCGGGCTCTGCTTTTAACATTAATAGAGAGCAACTGGCCACGGAACTGAATTTCTCAAATGTCAGTGAAAATTCGTTAGATGCCACCGCAGACCGGGATATCTGTGTCGAGACAGTTTATATCTGTACTCAAATTTTCCTGCATCTCAGCCGTGTGGCTGAAGATTTTATTTTTTGGTCTTCGGAAACAATGCGCTTTATTGAAATTGATGAATCTTATACCACGGGCAGCAGTATGATGCCACAAAAGAAAAATCCGGATTCATTGGAATTGATTCGGGGGAAAACCGGACGACTTCATGGCGATCTGACCACTCTGATCACATTGATGAAGGGGCTACCGACTGCTTATGCAAGGGACCTGCAGGAAGATAAAGAGCCTCTGTTCGATGCACTCGATCAGACTCATATGACACTTTTGTTGATGACGGACATCATCGCTACGCTGGTTGTCCATCCCGATCGCATGAAAGACGCTCTGGAACCGGGTCTTTACGCCACAGATCTTGCTGATGACCTGGTTCGCAAAGGCGTTCCCTTTCGACAGGCCCATCACATCGTCGGATCTCTGGTTGCGGAAGCAGAGTCTCTCGGTGTCTCTTTGACCGATTTGCCGGATGATATTTTGAACAAGCATTCTGAACAG
>CAYPUH010000080.1:0-5981 GCA_964413725.1 uncultured Cytophagia bacterium | reverse complement strand
TGAACAGTTTGCCGACATCATATCTCTCTTTGATCCCGTTTCTTCGATCGACAAACGAAATGTCGTTGGTGGAACCAGCCGTCAGTCCGTCAAAGCTCAAATTGAACTTTTGAATCGAGATATTTCCAACTCATCTCCGATGCCTCAGGACAAAGTGGAATAAACATTGAATAGTTTTCGGATTGAATGCGTTATGAGGCGAAAATACCCGCTAATCTCGAACTGGATACGATCGTGAGGAGATGATGATTCAGAATTTATTCCATCTGACGGATTATGAACCCCCAATGGGAGATACCTCTTCAACTCAATATCTCTCTTCTACTCGTGCAGTATGGACCCGTCCACTCGATACCGAGCCTGAAGCTCCGGCCCATCGAATCATTCATGCAAAAACGCTTCAATTGCATCACCCCGTCCCCCTAAGACGTATCGGAGTTAGGCCGGCACAAGGATATCATAAATGTGGCAGCCGTCAGGATTTCGACTGGGTTGAATCGTTTCGGGTGCGTATCTGGCGTGATACCGAGTGGTATACCGTGTTAATTATTGATCCCGTCGCAGCCGAGGATAAACACCATTTGCATTGGTATGATCTAAAGGGGATCGAAGCGTCTGCGGTGATGGTCGAGGTGAGACGATGTGGTATCGACAAATGGTGGCCATCCTGGAACCTGGCCTCTGGCGCGTTTATTCTGGAAGGTGAAACGGAGCATTCTCTGGTCCCTCGTGATGAAGAGACTCTCAAACTCGATAGATGCTCCCTGGAGGGGTGCCCTGAATCCGTTCGTGCCACTCGTCAGGACGGCCATGTACTCTATGAAACTGCTACCTTTCAGGTAGGGTTTCTGCTCAACCGTCCCGGTTTTTCATATCTATCATTACAAGACAACAACCGGGATCAGCAGGGCGCCAATGTCCTCAAAACTCAACCCGGTACCTTTTTTCAGGGTGTGCATCTGGCCCCTGTTGGGAGGGCTTCGGTAGCGGCGCCCACTCTTCGTTTCCAGGCAAGAGGAACCACGTCGGTTCATGCCAACAAAGTGATCTATGATTTGAATTTTGATTCAGTGGGCCAACACTTCCGACTCGAATGGACCGTCCATGCGCATGGACTGGTCCTTCATGCGAGCCGAAAAGGAGAAAAGCCGCTACGGGTCTGGCAAAGCAGTCTCTGGAGTCTTGGCCTCCAAAGCACCGTCTCACCCGCTCATGCGCTGGGACGGATCACGCGCGAGGGTCAAACCGGCCTGATGACCTGTCCGGTTTTATTGCACCTGCCCGGATTTGGTACTTTCCGGGTTGAATCTCAAGAGCCTTCAGTGCTCTGGCGATCGGACGCTGACCGTCCTCAAATGATGACTTTGGATGAATTGAAGTTGGGAGAAGCCCCACAGCCGGAGGGCGACTATGTACTGACACCCGGAGAGCATCATGCCACGATCCGATTTTCTGTTCATCAACCCGATATCCGGGTACAACCGAACACCCCGGATGGTGTGAAAGCCGCTTTGAAAAACAGTCTGCTCACGTCCCTGACCTACCGTGCAGACACCGCTTCTTTGAGCAACAATGGGGCTTCTATGCACTGCCCCATATCCATGGATAGCTGGTCAGCCATCACGACGCGGTACGGTGAATTGGCACCCGGACTGCAGGCTGTGGATTTACTTCAAACCTCGTTGGAGCGGTGGCTGGATGGAGGCCCTGGCTATGCCAGCGGTCCCTTGCTTCAGAGCGGTGATCTGCATCAGGCCGAGGATGAATATCTGATGACAGGCACCGCAGGATTATTGGGACTGGCTGAATACTTGACCGCTTACGGTACGGCTGAATGGGTGCATCGTTTCCGGTCGGCGATTCAGTATCAGCTTGACTCAATGCGGCATCGTGATCTTGATGATGATGGCCTGATTGAAAGCCCCTATCGCACGGGCACCAGCAAAAGTGGACAATGGAGTACATGTTGGTTTGATGTGATTTCGTTTGGATGGAAGGATGCTTTTGCCAATGCCTTGCTCTATCGTGCTCTTGATCTCCTCGAGACCGCTTTGCCCAAACTGGATGCATCCGATCTCGTCGTGGGACTTTGTAATTGGAAAGATCAACTCCTCAAAGCTTATGTCCCTACCTTTTTTAACCCGGAAACAAACTGGTTTGCCGGCTGGCGGTGCAAAGAAGATCAATTACACGATTATGCCTTTTTGCCCGTGAATGGAGCCGCCGTGGCCAATGGACTTGTCCCTCCGGAACAGGGTCGCGATATTATGACTCGCTTGCTCTCGGAAATGGAGCGAATTGATTGTCCCGATCCTATCTATGGATTGCCTGGTAATCTGTGGAACATTCCTGACAAAGATATGGCCGATATCATGCAGGGATATCCGATGGGATTTTATCAGAATGGGGGGCGGACACATGCTCAAAGCCGGCATTTTCTGAACGGACTGTACCGGGTTCGACTCTACCGGCAAGCGGATACAATATTGCTTCGTCTCTGTGAGGGAATGGCACGTCAGCTTGTATTTGGAGGTATCCATTCGGGTAAGGACTGGCGATACTGGGATGATCGTCCCTCAGGTTATGAAGGATTATTAACCGACCAGTTTGGCTTCCTCGGCGTCGCACTTGAGCGCTATTCTTTGTGAACACCAGCCACGATTATGTCGATTTAAAAAAGAGGCCTCCGGAAGACCTTTTTTCTGTCCTCTTATCGATAAACCTACGGTCGCTTTTGAAAAAACAGAGCGTAATTTAATTTGATTTGTTGATAAACATTGGTATTATAAATTTCAAGAACGGCGGTGAATTATGCCATTCTACCCTGATTGTCATTCATGTTTGCTCATACCAGGTTTTGTGACCCAAAAACCATCGACGCTGGACTCTGCCAGGGTCTCAGTTGACATCCTTTTCCTATGTTTCCACGCTGCATGGAAGATCAGAGAGCTTTCGATTATATTTTTCTTGATTTGAATTGAATACATGCACACGATAAACACTCTCTCTTTATGTATCCACGCATTCAACTCCAAGGGAGGCGTTAATATGGACCGTCGATCCGCTCTCAAAACTCTCCTCCTGTCAGGTGGCGCTATTTCCGTCTCAGCCTGGCTGGATACCCTGCCCGCTCAATCTACAATAACAAAGAATCCCGTTCGATTCAGCGAGCTTGAAAATGAACCACCCCTTCGGGCTCAGGTCCGTACCGAACGCGGAGGACCGCGGCTCTTTATCAACGATCAGGAGGTCTACCCACTCTTGGGCTTGAGCACCGGCATCTTGCAGGTCGCATGGGCTTTTCGTCAGGCCTCCATCGACATGCTTCAGCCCATTCTTGGAATGAAGACATTTTGGACCGCTCCCGGGCAATATGATTGGGATTTGTTCGATCGTTTTATGGATGATTTGTTACACATATGCCCCAATGCTTATTTCCTCCCCCGGTTGGCGCTCAATGCACCCTTTTGGTGGCTCGATGCCCATCCCGATGAACGTATCGATTATGGTTTGCCCACACCTCCGGCAGAGTATCGTAAAGATCTGTCGATTCAACCAGGCGGGTATGCGTGGGGAACCGGTTCCGATTTGTATGCTGCTTCATGGGCATCTGACAAGTGGAGGGCCGACACAGCAGACATGTTGTCCGCGTTTCTCGATCATATTGAATCATCCCCTTTGAAAAGCCGAATTATCGGGTATCATCACACCGATGGTCTGACAGGAGAATGGGGGATTTTTGGCGCCAACTATTTTCCCGATTATTCCCAACCCATGCAAACAAAAATCGGCCCTATACCCACTCCCCAGGACCGCATGCGAACCACCTTTGGATTGTTACGTGATCCTGTAAAGGAAAAACATGTTATTGATTATTATAAGCGCTTTCATGGCTTGGTCTCTGATACCATACTCTATTTTGCCCGCGTGATCAAAGAGAGAACGAAACGTCGAGTACTCTGCGGCACCTTTTATGGGTATGTTATGGAAAGCAATCGGATGCAGGAAATTGGATATCTCGATCCACAGCCCATTTTGGATAGTCCGGATATAGATTATATTACCAGCCCGTATGCATATTTGCATACGAACGATCCTGAGCGTCCCAGATGGACCAGTGATGTCTTTGACCACAAAGGCAATTGGCTCGGGCGCGCCCGGGGGGTAGGGGGAGATGGCGGCTATAGGGTATTGGTTGAGTCACTACGGCGGCGCGGGAAACTCTTTATTGTTGAGATGGATCCCAGCACCTATCTGGAACCTCAGACAACCAGTGAAGGCGGATCCGGCAAACAAACCCGTGAGGGCACCCTGAAAATCCTTGAACGCGATCTAGCTAAAATGCTGGCAACCGGAAATGCCGGATGGTTGTATGACTTTGGCCCCATACGGAGTCGAAGGGGATGGTATACGTCACTTCCCATTATCCGTTTGTTCAAAAAATACAAACTGTTGGGCTCAAAGTTGCGTCCGCGTCAGGATATTTCCTCTGTCGCTGAAATGGTGTGTATCGCGGACAGTGGCAGTTATCTGGTATCCCAGCATTGGAAAGAGACCGAGCCCTATTTTAGAATGGGCAATTATTACATGGATTATATCAACCACTGGTTTCACACCAGTCAGCATCGCTCCCTGTCACGCATGGCTGCTCCAATGGATTATCTCTATGCCTTTGACTTGAATCCAAAAGATGTTGAGCGATACCGCTTGATTATCATGACCAATGCCTTCCTGATGTCGTCACAGAGAGTTAAAGAACTCCGATCCATGCTTAAGAACAGTGGTGTGACCGTGGTTTGGATGTATGCACCCGGATATGTCAATGAGCGCGGATTCGATTTGTCGCAAATGGAGAGTCTGACCGGAATTTCGTTCGACCAGATCACAAAACCTGGACCGATGACCATACGGTCTCATGCCCCCGGTCCTGAATTGACGTTTGGTGTTGAATCGTTTCAGTATCCACGATTTGTGGTTGCCGATCCCGAAGCAGACTGTCTTGGTGTCTGGACCGACCTAGACCAACCCGCATATGCCGTGAAAGACGTGGATGGCTTTACATCCGTCTATGTGGGTAGTGCTCCGATACCTGTGGAGGTGTTACAATATATTCAACGTATTGCCGGCTTGACGCCGTGGAGTACTCGTCCGGATATCATCAAAGCAAGCCGGGATCTGGTCATGCTTGTGGCAACATCTGATGGGGAACGGGAGCTCACGTTACCCTCTGAGATGAGAGAGATTGATGGCGGCCAATCAGCCCGAAAACACATCTTAACATGTGAATTTGGTGAGGTCCGACTTTTTTCGTCCCTTTCTTGATCGCTGTTGATGACCATATTGGATATGAGGGAACATTATGGACAAAAAACTCTTTTGGGTTCAGTTGACATGGGTGTTTTTTTTCTTCGCAACCACCTTGCAGGCAATGGAACCCGATCCTGATGTGATCTGGTATACTCCCACAGACCATTCACGCGATTCAATGCCTCTGGGAAATGGAGATATTGGCATCAATGTCTGGACAGATTCGACTGGAGTGATTCGTTTTTATATCGGGAAAACGGACGCCTGGAGTGGCTTTGCCAGCCTGCTCAAGGTAGGGCGTTTGGCACTGGAATTGTCTCCCAACCCATTGACTCTTGCCGAGGGGTATACGCAACACCTGGACATCCATACCGGTCGTCTTATCATCACCACTGACCCTCCCTGGTCATTAAACCTGATCATATGGGTGGATGCTCACCACCCGGTCATACATATCGACATTTCTGCTGAACGTCCCCTGCTTGCCACCCTCTCAGCCGATCCCTGGCGGACTCAACACCGGGCACTTGAGGGGAAAGAGAGACATACGGTATACGGGATGATCAATTCTCCCGATTCGGTATATATCCCTGCCGACTCTATTCTGAACGATAGCAAACCCCGCCTCGTCTGGTATCATCGGAATCCAACATCTATCTGGAGCGAAACACTAC
>CAYPUH010000079.1:0-15293 GCA_964413725.1 uncultured Cytophagia bacterium | reverse complement strand
CCCCGCAGGGGGCGACAGGCTTTTAGAGCTATTGTTCTGATCGTGGACAGGAAGCGAATTTAATGGCTTTTATTCTCCCCTGGGGTGTGTCAGGGAGAGGGAGCAGGCGTCGTGGTTGCGTTGCCGGAGCTCGGCCGGAGGGGGAATAGCGGAGAGTGGGACCGGGATGGAAGTGGTTGTTTAGGTGCAGACTCGTTTGGGGGAGACGGAACGGAGGCGGATATCCGTCAGCTCACTCCGGGGCACAGCCCTGAGTGAGGCCCGCACCAGGGTACAACCCTGGTGCGATCGGGTCCGTTGCGGCTTTGTGTGAGGCGCTTTTAGATACGAAGAAAAAAACAGGAACCACGAATGACACCAATACAATCTTTTGTTTTAATTCGTGAGCATTCGTGGACTGTCTTTGTGACATTTGTGGGTTTTTTCCAGACCGTCCAGCGGGCGACAGAACGGCGCCCGCTTGACGGTGATTGCTGCTTTCTTTTTTTCCGTAAAACGTCATATTTGCATGTAGATAGAGATATGCCACGGGCCGGGTTCGTGACCTGTGGTGGTTATCGAGTTGATGCAGACGGTCCGGAATCCCGGACAGGGTATGGACACGTCGATCCGCATACATTCCGCAATCAGTGCCTGTAGACAAGGAGTTCAGATATGACCCGCTCTCACAAGGACACGGCAACGCTGTCCGGTCGGTTACCACTGATTTTGTTTATCATCGCGCTCATGTTTGTGGCATTTGGCTATGGCTATCTGTCGGCTTCCTTTGAATGGCCGCCGTATGACACGCTGCAACAGGCTTGGTTTACCGCCAAGGGGATGATCCGGTCCCACACCGCCCTCGCCAATGTGGCAAAAGCCCGCTATGACACGAGTGGCGTGGTGGTGTACGAGCCGGACAAGGTCGCTCCGGGTATCACCCTGATCACCGGATCGTGGAATCCTCCGGACGGCGACTGGTATCACGGCATCCGTCTCATCAATGCCGAGGGTACGTTGCTGCACGAGTGGAGGATCAATCCCCGTGATGTGTGGCCGGAGTCGCCGCACGACGACATCAGCACGGGAGAGCTGATCAAAAAGTCCAATACCATGATCCACGGCGCCTGGCTGATGCCCAATGGCGACGTGGTGTTCAATTTCGAATATCTGACCCTGGTGCGCATGGACAAGGATGGCAATGTGATCTGGAAGTTGCCGGTGCGCACGCATCATTCGGTCTTTTTGGATAAAGACGGCATGTTCTGGGTCTGTGGCGCGCGCTGGTACGAGCGCAAGGTTAAGGAATTTCCGCACCTGTCGCCTCCGTTTGTGGAGGACCTCATCCTGCAGGTGTCGCCGGACGGCACCATCGTGCGGGAGATCTCTATCCCTCGGGTGCTGTTTCAGTCCAATCATGAGGGGCTGATCTTTACCGGCAGTCTGAACAAGGGCGACGATGTGGTGCATCTGAACAATATCGATGTTCTCGGTCGTGACCTGGCGGACCGGTTTGAGCTGTTCGACGCCGGTGATATCATGGTCTCCATGCGCGATATCAATACCGTCATGGTGATCGACGGCGATACCGAGCTCATCAAGTGGGCGTTGACACATCCCTTTGTGGGGCAGCACGATCCGGATTTTACTTCTGACGGTATGATCACGGTATTTAACAATGGTTTGTCCCGCCCTACGGCCACGAACCGGATTGCCGGCAGCGAGATACTGCGGGTGGATCCGGTCACCAAAGAGGTAGAGTCCATTTACGGACACAAAAAGGATCAGGCGTTTTATACCGTGGTGGGGGGCAAGCATCAGCATTTGTCCAACGGCAATATCCTGATCACCGAGACGCGTGGCGGCCGGGTGTTCGAAGTGACCCCTGCCGGCGAGGTGGTCTGGAGCTGGATCACGTCCCGATGGGACGCGCATTCCATCGGCGAGATCATGCAGGGTATGCGTCTGCCCAAAGAATCGCTATCATTTCTCAACTAACGGAGATCAATGTATGACACAGCCAACACCTCACAAGCAACGATATGGTATGATGGTCCTGATGGCCCTGGTCGTGGTGGTGGTCCTGCCGGAGGCGGCGCTGGCCTATGTGGGGCCGGGATCGGGTCTGACCATGCTCGGCGCTCTGGCTGCGGTGATCGGTGCGGTTTTGTTTACCTTTTTCGGCATCGTCCTGTGGCCATTGCGCTATCTGCGCCGTAGACTCAAAGCCAAAAAGGCAGAGTCTGACACTAACGATACTCAAACCATGGCCACCGACAATGATCAATAGTCTCTATCCGCTGTATGACTGGATCGACAGTGGTCTGGCGGTGGTGCTGCCGCTGGCGGTCCGTCTGGTGATCTGGGGCGGACTCGCGGGTACGGTGTCCATGACCCTGTATGCGCTGGTCTCTCCGCAGCAGGCGATCACCGGAGTCAAGGACCGGCTCAAAGTGTTGCGCATCAAGAGCCGGGACGACTCGCTGGAGTTTTCCGAGTTTATGGCGCTGTCGCGACAGAATCTGAAATCGTCTTTTTATCTGTTATTTCTGACGGTCTTTCCGGCCCTGTTGTCGGCATTGCCCGTGCTCATCACGGCGAGCTGGATCCATACCGAACACGGTCACCGGCTGCCGCTGGCGGCGGACGCGCAAAAGCTCGAGGCCGTGACCCCGGGTGTGGAGGTGCGGTTTGTTGGGGTCGACGCCGACAGTCTGCACGACAACATCGCGGACGACGGGTCGAAGGTTGTCTATGGTGTGCTGCTGATGGTAGACAGCACGGTCATCTACCGCCAACCCTCGTTTACGCCTCCCATGCCGGTGGTGTGCAAAAAGGCATGGCATCATGTGGTGTGGTCCAGTCCGGTGGGTTATCTTGATGCTGACGCGCCGGTGGACGAGGTGGAACTCACCGTGCCCAAACGTCAGGTGCTGCCCTGGATGCCGGACTGGGGTGCGGGATGGGAAATGCCCTTTTTTATCGGCGTGTTGGCCACAGCCCTCAGTATCAAGTTGATCTTTCGAATCGAATGACAGGAGTCTCATGAAAGCGGTAGCGATGCACGACTTTCTCGGATGGGTGACCGACCAGAACAGCGATATGCTCTTCAGCCTCGGCCGTCTGGAAACGAAACAACTCCAGCGTCGTCTCGGGGAGGTAAAAGTGGACCGGCCGATCTTTGTCACCGGCCTGGCCCGTGCCGGCACCACGATTCTGTTGGAGTTGCTGGCAGAGTGTCGCGGGGTGGCCACGTATCGTTATATGGATTTCCCCCTGGTGATGATTCCCTACTGGTGGGGAGCTTTTTTGCGGCGGAATCACTCCCATGACGAGGCTGTGGAACGCTCTCATGGCGACGGCATTGAGGTGACCCCCGAGAGTCCGGAAGCCATGGAAGAGATCCTCTGGATGCACTTTTTCCCGTGCGCACACGATCCCTCGGCGAGCAATGTAATGGGCCGCGACCACAGTGCTGCGGCGTTCGAGTCGTTTTATAGCAACACCCTGCGCAAAGTGCTGCTGCTGCACGGCGCAGACCGTTATCTGGCCAAGAACAACTATAATGTCGCCCGTCTGGGCTATCTCAAAAGAGTGTTCCCGGATGCCCGTTTTGTGATTCCGGTGCGGGATCCGGTGTGGCATATTGCCTCGCTGATGAAACAGCACCGGCTGTTGTCCGAAGAGGAGCGCAAGGACGAGCGCATTCTGAAATACATGCGGCGGTCGGGACATTACGAGTTCGGACTGGACCGGCGGCCGCTGAATCTGGGATCTTTAGAGACAACCCGTCAGATCCAGACGTTGTGGAAAGAGGGACACGAGGTAAAAGGGTGGGCGCTGTACTGGCGGACCCTGCATACCGTTCTGGCCGATCAGCTGGAACAGGACCCCGATATTGCCGCGGCCACCTGTATCGTTCCCTACCGGGTGTTGTGCACCCATTCACGGGAGATGCTGACACGGCTGTACGACCATGTGGGATGCGCACCCGATGATGATGTGTTTGCCGCCCAGTGTGAGCGGCTGCATCCGCCGTCTTATTACGCTCCGGACTTTACAGAGAGCGAACGGCAGGTCATCGAAAATCAGACCCGTGAGGTGTTTCATCGTCTGCTCGACCGCGCACCGGTGTCAATGGTTCAGGAATCCTATCGAGGCGGCTGAGAGCGACTCTATGCAGGGTCGTTCTCAACCGGCTCTTGCTGTCTTTTACTCGTCACGTTTCAGGTGACTCGATCGGTGTTGTATGTAAGATATTCATGTGTAAACAGGGAAGAGGATGAGGGAAATATGAAAACAAGACTTTTTCTAATACTGATAGTGGTGGTGGCACTGCAAAGTCTGTGGGCGCAAGACCGGTTCAATCCGCCGTTTCCGCGTGTGGCTGTCTATTCCATGGGAGATACCCACTGGCCCACCTATTCTGTCGGCACACGGCTGCAGAAATTGAGTCAGTATGATATGGTCTTGATCCCGGCGTCTGAGGACAAACACGGCTCGGTGCGTGCGCAGGCGTTGCGCAATCTCAATCCGGATCAGATCATCGTGGGCATGGGCCCCAACGGTGTGTGGTTTTATGATCCGCCGCAATATTATCTTTACCGTGCGTATCGGGGTACCGTCATGCAGCCGGTAGAACCCAACGATCCCTATATCGTCGTCGATTCGGCCGAGGGCATTGCCCAGGGGCTGAATGGCGATTACCGGTTTTGCTTCGCCGTGATCAACAATGACGTGATCAACGTCCAGTACGCGACAGGTGATACGCTGGTGGTCAATGCTGACGGCGGCTTTTATTCCGTCAATGAATCCATTGCCGTTGGAGATACGGTTCTGAGTCCGCTGCGATTGTCCGGTCCGGGCGTGTTTCCCAATTTCAGCCAGTGGTCACCTTCGGTGGATGGCAAGCATGTGTGGAACTATATGGCGGAAGATGTGGTCCAGAACGAGATTGCCTGGGACAGTGGCCTGTACGACGGTATATTTCACGATGCAGTCTATGCCAATGTATATCTGCAGGATTTTAGCATGGACATGAATCTCAACCGTGTGGACGATTATTTGGAATTCGGCAGTACACCGGCCAAGGCCGGGCGGTATTTTATCAATCCGCACCGCCGTGAATATATCGATTTGTGGTTGGAGGAGGAACTGCAGCTGATGGAAGACGGACAGCCGGGAGAGACCTATATGCTCGGCGTCAATACCGGCGGCACCACACCCTATTTCTACGATCGGCTCAACGGCCACCTGTATGAGGGATTTCTGCGCTGGGCCAACTGGTACTATCTCAAAGACGACTGTCTGGAATGGCGGGACCAGAATGCCGCGTATTCGAGACCGTCGATGATGTTTATCTGTGATTATATCCCGGAAAAGTGGGCTGACAACGGCAAGGACCGGTTTACCAAGATGCGGTTCGGTCTGACCACCTCGCTGTTGTTCGATACCTATTACGGTCTGGAGTTTGGTGACTGGTATTACATCATGCTGTGGTACGACGAGTTTGAGACCAACCTGGGCTATGGTATCGGCGATCCCGTGGAGCTGGCCAATGGTGCGTGGGTGCGTTATTTCGACCACGGCGCCGCGCTGTGCAATCCTACCGGCAGTCCGCAGACAGTTTTACCGTCGGATCTGGATGGCCGCACTTATTACCGACTGCGTGGCGGACAGGATCCCGTGACCAACAATGGCGAGATGATCGACGGTGCCATCGAATTGTACGGCCATACCTATGGCAGTGATCTGCGTGGCGATGGTCTGTTGCTGTTCACCGAACCAACCACGGCAGTTGCCGATGTTATTGTAGACAATTTTTATCACAACGATACCTCGCCGGGGAGTCAGCCCGTGGAGTTGACCGGCGGCTGGAGCCGGCATGTGAGTGCCGGATTTCTGGATCTGAGTCGGAACAACCCGTACTGGAGTCAGTATGGCAACAAAAGTCAGGTGGGCGATTTTGACGATGCCTGGGGCTATCACGCCATCGCTCCGGGCGATGGCAGTGCCACCGCCACCTGGCGGCCCACCATCGGCGTGCCAGGCTATTACGAGATCAGTGAGTGGCACGGCTGGCATGGCGATACCGAGACCACCTCTAGCGAGGCCACCAATGTGCCCTTTGAGATCGTGGTGGACTCGGAGTCGCATATCCGAGGCACCATCGATCAGAGCACGGAATATGGGCAGTGGAACCGGTTGGGATACGCCTGGCTGCCCGCCGGCACCTCCAGCTATGTCCGCATCACCAACGCGGCCAATGGTGTGGTGTTGGCCGATGCCGTCCGCTTTCGCTATCTGGGCGACGACGTGCAGCCGGACACCGATCCGCCGCAACCACCATCCAATGTCCGCATCGATGTTCAGAACGATTAGAACCTGACGTGAGGTAGCCCCCTGGGTGGCTACCGCGCGTAAAAGTGTGCGCCACGCTCGCGCATCGGTGTGTCTCAAATGGAGACAGAGGTCGCGGTGCAACGTACAGGATTGAAGGATGCACGTTTATATTCTTTACGCTTGTTGCGTTCTTTTCTGCGGTTATGATTGTTGAGGACTCTAGATGACAAAGCGATTTCCACTTTTTGTCTTGATTTTGATTCTGTTGCTCGGGGCGTTTTGCCGGTTCTGGGGCATCGATGCCGATTTGCCGGACATCTATCATCCCGATGAACCGATCTATGTCGACATCAGCCAGAGCATGTTCAAAGATCTGGATCCCAATCCGCATTTTTTCAAATATCCGTCGCTGTTCTTTTATCTGAATGCCGTTTCCTATGCGCCTTATTTCCTGGGCGGCAAAATCGCCGGCGTGTTTGCCACTCCTGCGGATATTGGTGGGGTGGACAATCTGACCATGGGTGTGACGCGTGCCCTTACCCCATCCGCAGTGTTGATGCAGCGCAGTCTGACCGTCGTCTTTGGCGTCGCCGCTATTCTGATGGTGTTTATGATCGGCGTGCAGGTCTACCGTTCCGTCTGGATGGCTCTGGTTCCGGCGCTGTTTCTGGCCCTGTTTCGCACCAACCTGGGGCTGGACAAGGTGATCGCGCCGGACACCTATCTGCTCTTTTTTCTGCTGCTGACCACGTGGCTGACCCTGCGACTGTATGAAACACCTGACCGGAAACATTATATCCTGGCCGGAGTATGCGCCGGCTTGTCCATCTCGGTCAAATACAACGGCGGACTGATCTTTCTACCCATTCTGGTGGCGCATGTGATGTTGCAAAAGAGACGATCACTCCAGGATGGCAATATTTACTGGGCGGCTCTGTTTGCCGGTCTGGGCTTTGTGTTCACCACGCCGTTTGCGCTGTTTGATTTCAACACCTTTATCCACGATTTCTATTTTGAGATGATGCATTATTCCCGAGTGGGGCACAGCGGCATGGAGGGTGGCAGCCTGGCTTATTATAGCTCCTATCTGACGCGGTATGTGGGTCTGGTGATGGTGATTCTCGCGGGGGTGGAGATGATCCGCGGACTCTGGACGCGGTCCGGTAGGGTGATTCTGGTGTCCGTGTTTCCGGTGATCTATTTTATCATGGTGAGCCGGATGCTGGTGAGGAATGAGCGCACCATCTTTTTGATCGTTCCCTTTGTGTTTATCCTGGCATCGGGTGCGGTGTATCGTCTGGTGCGCCAGGCTGTGGGCCGACCATTGTGGACGCGTATCGCTGTGGTGGCAGCGGCTTTGGTGTTGCTGGGAATCCCGTTCGCGCGCACGGTTGAAGTGGCGATGTACGTGTTGAGCAATCAATACTATGTGGACAACCGCCAACGGGCTCAGGAGTGGTTTCATCGGAATGTCGAGCCGGGTGTGACCGTGGCGTTGGAGAGCTATGCCCCCTATCTCTCGCCTGAGGTTTATGATGTGGTGGCAGTGAAGCGGATGATCGATCACGACACCGAGTGGTACCGACAGCAGGGAGTAGAGTATCTTGTATTCAGTCAGGCTATGTATCTGCGTTATTTCCGGTCTCCTGGGCGACATCCGGAGGAGGTGACGCGGTATAATGACTTTTTTGAAACTCTGCCGGAGGTGGTGATCTTTGACGATATGGGACGTACCATCCGGGTTTTCCGGATGGCGGTGGAACCGTAACGTTTGCAACCCGACTCTGTGTTGCGGAGATGGGAGGTGTGGATAGAGATCTGTTTGGAACGGGCTTTGCAATAAGGACACAAAACAAGGGCCTCACAGCTGAGGGGGACCAACAGGGCTGTGGTGGGGACGAATAAAGCCTGTATTTTCAGTGAGTCACGTCAATCCGGATTCGACTGGGCGAAGACACGGAGGAATATCGACTGACTTGCTGCAAAACAGTGTATCAGGGGAGGTCAACATGTACTCTGTAGCAGCAAAGCGAACCTGGGAGATCCGGAGTGAGAACGGCCGTATTGGGCCGCTAAGCTCCTATGGTCTCGCCATGTGGGGGATGCAAGGGCTGCTCTATCCAGGCGACGTATTGGTCAAGGAACAGCGAGTGCGGTGGCGGGCGGGATATGTACCGCAGCTGCAGCCGTTTATTCGCAACAATGGACATTTACAACGCGCCAAGATCTGGGCAATCGCCGGCGGTAAGGGAGGTGTGGGCAAGTCGTTTTTGTGTGCGGCGCTGGCCACGGTGCTGGCCCGTCACGGTAAACGCGCGGTGGTGGTGGATGCCGATTTTGCCGGTCCGAATCAACACGAGTTGTTCAATGTAACGGGTCACATTCCATCCTACTGGCAAGCCATCCGGCGCGGTGTGTCGTCGTTTGATCGGCTGGCCGCCCGGACGCCGTTGCCCAACCTGCGCGTGGTGTGCGCACCCAGGGCCGACAATGAAGCTGAAAGCGCCAATCTGATGAACAAGATTGGCTTTATCCGCGCGCTGCGCAATATGGATGCCGATGTGGTGTTGCTGGATCTCGGTCCGCGGATGGAGGGTGCGGCTCTGGATTATTTTCTCACTGCCGATACCCATGTGGTGGTCACCACACCGGAGACCACTGCCATCAATAATACGGTGGGATTCATACAGTCGGCGTACAAACGCAAGATCGATACGGTGTTGAACACCCTGTCCACCCCCGGGGGACTGGAGCTGGATATTCAGTCGGGGAGCGGAGATATGCTTGGTCGCAGTCGTCATCAATTGGAGCAGCTGCAGCTTCCGGCCGATCCGATCATCCGCCGGGCGGTCTCGAGTCTCAATATGAATCTGGTGTTCAACATGGTGGACGGCCGGGACCATCCGCGTCCGGAACAGTTGCTACACGCCTTTTTGAAACAGGATCTGGGGTTGGATGTCAATATACCGGGAGAGGTGGCCCGCCATCCGGAGGTTCATGGTGTGATGCGGGAACGACGGTTCCTGTCATGGATGACCGATGCCAATCCGGTGGCTGTGTCGCTTTATGAGGTGGTCCGGCGATTGCTAAAGCGTCGGTTTGTTCAGACATTCGATAACAGTCTTTTGACCCATTCGCAGGTGGTCGCTGAGAGCAAGGAGATGATCTGCGGTACCTGGTGTCATCACTGGAACGACTGTGAATTCATGACCCCGGGCTATCCCTGTTCGGTGAAGAATTTGAATTGAACCGAAAAAGAAATACAGTCCACGTATGTCACGAACAAAGACAATCCACGAATGTTCACGAATCGCAAAACAAAACCGATCGCGCCGGGGTTGTACCCTGGCGCGGACATCGCTCAGGGCTGTGCCTTGAGGATCTGCCGTCTGCCCAGCTCCATTTTATCACACCCCCAACCAGCTTAACCTTTGGACAGCCACCTGCTCGCCAATCCGGCTCAATTCTCTGCCCCCTCAGGCTGACCTCTGATAACGCAGCACGGATGCCTGCTCGCTGTCCCCGACACTCTCTGCAGCCGGATAAAAGGGATACCATCGGCTTTTAACAAAAAATGACAGGGATCTGACTCTAAAGGGGGATTCAATAACCCGCCCCTTTAGGACTCTGGCCATGCAAAGAGATGGAAAGGGATCGTTTTTCTCTCACTCTCATTTCCTTTCACTCTCATTTCCTTTCACTCTCATTTCCTTTCACTCTCATTTTCTTTCTCACTCCCAACACCCTCATCTTCTGCTGCAGAAACTGGCGTTTCATCCTGAGTAGGCGGGAAGCCTGACTCACATTACCGTCGGTTTCTTTCAGTGCCCGTTCGATCAGATCCCGTTCAAACCGCTCCACAGCCTGACGCTTGGCTTCGGCAAAGGAGACCTCTCCCAGCTCTGGCAGAGCTGCACCTGTGGGCACCCCCGCAATATCCGCAGGCAGGTGCTCGGTGCGAATACAGTCTCCATCCGTCAAGACCACACACTGTTCCATCACATTCTGTAGCTGACGCACATTGCCGGGCCAATGATAGTTCGTCAACTGGTGCTGTGCATCGGGATCAATGCCTTTGACCTCTTTTTGATGCCGGGCCGAAAACAAACGGATAAAATGATCGGTCAGCAGCGGCAGATCCTCGATTCGGTCCCTCAACGCCGGCATCCGGATCTCAACCACCTTGATGCGATAATAGAGATCTTCCCGGAATTGTCCCGCTTCGATCTCCTGCTGTAGATCCTTGTTGGTGGCTGAAATCAAGCGGACATCACTGCGGATAGGATCCTTGCCCCCCAGGCGCGTCACCGTCTGATCCTCCAGCACCCGCAGGATCTTGGCCTGTGTGTTCAGGCTCATATCCGCGATCTCGTCGAGAAACAATGTCCCCCCGTCCGCCATCTCGAATTTCCCGGGTCGGCGGGAGGTGGCACCGGTAAAGGCCCCCTTTTCGTGACCAAACAGCTCGCTTTCCACCAGACTCTTGGGAATCGCGGCACAATTCATGGTAACAAACGCCTTTTCAGCACGGGGACTGGCGGCATGAATAGCCTGAGCCGCCAGTTCTTTTCCGGTGCCGCTCTCGCCACTCAATAGCACCGTCACGTCGGTCGTTGCCACTTTATCGATCGTTGTGAGTACTCGCTGAATGGGTTCGCTCTGTCCGACCATAGGGCCATGCTCGGATGTGGTCAGACGCTGTCGCAGCGACCGGTTTTCACGCTCCAGATGAATCTTGTCCAGTGCGTGAGAGACGGTCAAACGCAACTCTTCGAGATCATAGGGTTTGCTCAGATAGTCATAGGCACCGGCTTTCATGGCATCCACGGCCACCCGTTCCGATCCATAGGCGGTGATCATGATCACCACCGGTCGCGTGCCGGGCTCGGATGGCTGCCGATTTAGAATTTGCAAAAATGCAAGACCGTCCATCTCTGGCATCTTGACGTCGCACAACACCAAATCGGGCTGAAACCGGACCACCGTTTCCAAAGCCTCTCTGCCGTCTGAAGCCTCTTCGATCACATAGTCCTGACGTTGCAAGGCCCGCCGTAACCCGTGCCGCGCTGTCGGTTCGTCATCAACGATCAGTATCCTGTCCGCCATAAGGACCCTTTTCTCCTGTTTCCGTTGACCGGCTGAGGTGAACCCGGAATTCCGCACCTTCAGTATCCCGGTTTGAGACCTCCAGCCGGCCTCCCAACTCTTCAACATTGCGTTTGACGATGGTCAACCCCAACCCCGTCCCCACGGTTTTGGTGGTATAAAACGGGTCGAATATCTTGCGCCGGACCGCTGTCGACAATCCCGGCCCGGTATCCCGAACACTGATGCTGATCGCATTCTTACGCCCGGGAAGGGTGTGTTGCCGTTCGAGTTCCACCTCCACCGTTCCTCCACGCGGTGTCGCCTGGATCGCATTGTGAACCAGGTTGAACAAAATCTCCCGCATGGCATGCTTACGGGCCCGGATTTGAAACGGCGGGTCATTCTGGTGGACCCAGATCCTGACCGCATTTTTTTCCGCTTGATGGCGCAGCAGGGCAATGACATCATCCACCATTTCACTCAGGTCGATCAAATCCAGTGTCGTTCCCGCCGGCCGGGCAAAGCTGAGCAACTTTTCCAGAACAGTATTCAGACGGTCGATTTCCCGCACCACCCGCCCCAGATCGTCTGCCTCTTCTCCTTCCGTACTCTCCTCAAGAACCTGAATCAGGGTTTTGATCGAGGAAAGCGGATTCTTGATCTCGTGTGCGATGGTAGTGGCCAGTTGGCCCATATTCTTGTACTTTTCAGCCTGATAGACCCGCTGTTCCAGATTCAAACGTTCCTGCACCAGCCGGGCGTTATCCACCGCCAACGCCACCTGGTTGGCAAAGGTGTACAGGATATCGATCTCTTCATCACTATAGGGGTTGCCCGTCTGTTTTTCGGTCAACCCGATCAGTCCGGTCATCGTGTCTTTGAGATAGATGGGAATGCTCAATTCAATTCGGTTCTGCCGCAAGGCCGATACCACACGGTGATTACGCAATTGCCGCCGGAGCCCAAAATGACGACTCTCTTCCAACGCCCGCACTATGGTCTCGGGATGGGGTAGGATATGCCCTCCCACCGCCCGAATGGGCTGCACCACATCCTCTTCTCTGCGAAACACCACAATGGCACAGGCCCTGACTTTCAAAGCGTTGATCAACGCCTCACTGATGGTGTTGAGCAGACACTCCAGATCCACAATCTCGCTGATGCTCTCGGTCAGCTCGCGCAAATACTGCTGATGGTAATAGCGTTCCTTGAACAAGACCTTGTCCAGACGGTCTTGAATGCGCGACCGGAACGGTTGAAAGGCAAACACCAGCGCCACAAGCAACAGTCCTTCGATAAATTCCGCGTGCACCTCTGGAAATTGACCCAGATACTCTCCCAGTCGCCGGATACCTAAGAGATAGATGGCCATGACCGCGCCATAGATGATGGAATAGATCAAACTCGGTTTGATCACCAGACGATAAAAATTATAACGATAGACATAATAGGCCAGAATGGCCATGGGAAACGCTGGCGAGATCATCATCAACAGGTTCAGATACCCACCGATATAGGCGAGCCTAAAGAGCGGAATGACATAGATCGCCACCAGACCGACAGCAATCGCGCCCAACGCGATATCCAGATCTCGGTAAAAAAGTCGGTAGGAGGCATCATGAATCAGTGGCACAAACCGCCAGGACAAAAACAGGGACGACACAATGGAGAGGATGGCCCACAGGGTGAACAGAGTCGTAAACAGAGTGCCAAAGTGAAGATGCAACAATTCGGGCCAGCCCATGAGGATAAACACGGGGATGGGCGTGTAACACAGCAACATCAACAACAGCCGGGCCCGTCCCGGGGACACATCGTGACCATGCCGTGAACGGAAATCGATGGCCACATGAACGTGCAACAGGGCTGAGGGCATCAACAACAACCCGAAATGGGCAACCAGGGTCAACAGGGTCCGGGCAGAGTAGGCCACCGAGCCAAACAGCAATCCCGCCAGCAGAGCCAATACATTTCCCCCCATCCACAACACGCCGCTGAGCAAAACGATACCAAATGCATAATCATCATATCGTTTGTCGGTTTTCTGAATGGACAGGGTTAATAAAACAATGGTAAGGGCGGCACCGAAACCAAACCCCACGATGGTCAACACGGTCAATAACGGCATCTCTACCACCTGCATAAATCAAACCGGATTCGAACGGCTCCCTAAAGGAGCCGCCGAATCCGGTTCATCCGTTCATCTTTGATCCTGTACGTAACACCGCACTGTTGCACAACCAAACCAACAGCAAAGTCCTTTTTCGGTTGTTACCGGGAGTCAGGGGGAAAGCCGCACCCGGTATTGCCGCTGTCTATCAGGCAAAGACAACTTTTAATTCCTGCATCACGGTCTCGATGGGACTCATGACGGTCACCTGATCCGAACCGGCAAACAACAGACCCACGGCTCGATTTTCATTGTCGACGATGAGCGACCCCGAATCACCGGGTTCCGACATGTCACTGGTCAGGATTTGATGCTCAAACGTCGCGACACGGTTTCCCCCATACCCGACCTGAATGGTGGTGTCCAGCGTGGTGATGTTGCCGGTGGTCAATTCGGTGGTGCGACCACATTTTTTAACGTCCATGCCCACCTCTGCCGCAATCGTGCCCTGCACGGTTCCGACTTTGTAGATCTCCTCTTTGAGGACATCATCGTGGGAAGGCTTGGCAAGGGCCGCATCCATCAGGTTCGATGTCTGGGACGGACGTGTGCCAAAACGCGTTCCCGAACCCACCAGCTTTGCCAGCGCATTCAATACTGACACAATGGCTTTGGAAATCGCGCATCCACCGTTGCCGCCATTCGAGTCCTGAAATGATATCGGGACAAACCGTTCCAGGGTGGCGATCACATCCTGAGGGACGCTGCCCCCATCAACAGGTCCCGGCTGAACGATCTGGTCACCGATGGATGCGTCATTGCTGTTTGCCAACACGTGATTGTTGGACAGAATCAATTGTTTGTTGGTAGAGGCATCCCGGACCACCGCGCCCAGCGTGCCCGCAGTGATCGCATAATGCCCCACGCTGACCCCGCCCGGAGCGGGTCGCCAGCGGTCTGTCGTGGATGGATAGGCCACCACGCGTCCCACTGACTTGACGTCGGTTACCAGACCATCGACCTCTTTTGGAATCACATCCTGCTTTGGCAGCAAATCCATGGGCAGCTTTTCACGCACCAGGACCACCAGAGCCCACTGGTCCGTGGCTTCTCCCCGCGTCTCCTTGTACCCCACGCCAACACCAACGACGTTGGCTTTTTTCAACATGGGACGGTCGTGTCGCTTGCGAATCGCAGACATTTTTTCAAAGTCTGGCATGAGATCTCCTCCTATAGCTGCGCCCGGAGCCCCCATGACCTCGAGGCCATCAGGACCGTCAGACTCCGTGCATGCGTTGCATCAGGGTGCCTGCTTCTCATGGTGCCTCGCTCCCGGTCCTCTGTCTGTAATATACGGTTTCCCATACGAATATCAAGAATATTATTCGTTTCAGACCTCCCATATTCCATTCTGCACCGGTATATGAGCACGTCCCCGAAACGCCTCACGCAAAACAGCCAAAAACGCAATACCGCGGGCATCAAAAAAGGCCTGACGCAAAGCCGCAAAGAACGCAACGGACGCAAAGAAAAGCAGAAACCGATCGCGCCAGGGTTGTACCCTGGCGCGGACCTCTATCAGGGCTGTGCCCTGAGAATCTGTCGACGATCCGGCTCTGTCGTATCACCCCGCGATCGAGTCTGCAGCTAAACAACCCCTTCCATCCCGCTCCCACTCTTCGCTATTCCCCCTCCGGCCGAGCTTTGGCAACGCAACCACGACGCCTGCTCCCTGTCCCGACACACCCCAGGGGAGAATAAAAGCCATTAAATT
>CAYPUH010000078.1:0-15387 GCA_964413725.1 uncultured Cytophagia bacterium | reverse complement strand
AGATTGTTTTTTCTTTGCGTTCCTTGCGTTCTTTGCGCCTTTGCGTGAACCGCCTTTGCGTGAGCCATTCCTGCCGCCTTTGCGTGAGACATTTTTTGGGCATCCGGCCATGGGTTTTCATGCCGGCTTTCACCGGTTTCGAGCTGCGGGGTTTTATGCACTGGATTCCCGCTTTCGCGGGAATGACAGCTCTGGCGTGCGGTTCGTTCGCGGAGGGATACAACAGAGCCGGATCGTCGGTAGCTTCTTAGGGCACAGCCCTGAGAGAAGCCCGCGCCAGGGTACAACCCTGGCGCGATCGGTTGGTTTCATTCATCTTTTCTTTGCGTTCTTTGCGCCTTTGCGTGAATTTTTTCCTGGTGCCCTTTGCGTGAGGTGTCTTTCCTCTCACTATTTTTTCCCTTGAAACTCTCCCCTTTTGTTGCCATTTTCCAAAAATCCCATCACCACGAGCGTGTCGACCAGGAGGTGACCCATGAGCATCACCCAACAGATGGCCCGATTTGCCCTTTCTCTGAGCTATGAGGATATTCCCGAGCCCGCCCTGCACCAGGCGCGACGCTTTATGCTGGACAGTGTGGGCTGCGCCTTTGCCGCGCTGAACAACGCGGACATGAAAGCCGCGCACGCCTACATTAAAGCCCTGGGCGGCCGGCCCGACGCCACCATCATCGGCTCGGGTCTGAAAACCAATGCCGCCAATGCCGCCCTGATGAACGCCTTGCTCGTTCGCGCCCTCGACTATAACGATATCTACTGGAAACAGGACCCCAGCCATCCCTCGGATATCATCCCCGCAGCCTGGGCCACCGGCGAACAGATGGACCGCGATACACGCGACCTGCTGGTGGCCACCGTCATCGCCTATGAACTGGAACTGCGCTGGTGCCTGGCAGCCGATCCGGGCATCCGCGAGGTGGGATGGCACCACGCCTCGCTCACCCAGTTTGTCTCCCCCTTTGTCGCCGCCCGGCTGTTGGGTCTCGACGAAAAACAGACCGTGGCCGCCGCCGGTATCAGCGGCTCCAGTCACTTTACCCTGGGAGGCGTGGTGGCCGGACATCTCACCAACATGAAAAACACCGCCGATCCCATGGCCACCGAAGCCGGAGTGCGCGCCGCGCTGCTGGCCGCACACCACTACTCCGGTCCCGTGGAGGTGATCGAAGGCAAAGAAGGCCTCATCGACGTCCTCAACAACGTCACCTGGACGCCGGAGATCCTGCTGGACGGTCTGGGCGAGTCGTTTATGATCACCCAGTGCGGATTCAAGGCCTTTCCCACCGAAGCCCTCACCCACCAACCCGTTACCGCCGCCCTGAACCTGCGGCAACAGCACAACCTGACCCCCGAACAGATCGCCCGGGTCGAGGTCAGGACCACCACCCGGGGCGCCGATATCCTCTCCGATCCCAGCAAATACAAACCCGAAACCCGGGAAACGGCAGACCACAGTCTGCCCTATTGCATCGCCGCCGCTCTGGCCGACGGCCATGTGCTGCCCTCGTCGTTTACCGAAGCAAAGATCAAAGACCCCGTGATCGGGTCCCTGCTGGAAAAAATCAACGTCCAGGCCGACCCCGACATCGATGCCCTCTTTCCCGCCACCAAGCGGGCCGTGGTCTCTATTACCACCACCGATGGCACCACGATCACCGAACAGGTGGACCACGCCAAAGGCCGGGCCGAAAACCCCATGACCGATGAGGAGATCGTGGACAAATTCAAGGCCAACGCCGATGGCGTCATCTCTCCGGCGCATCAGGACCGCCTCATCGAAGCCACCTGGGCCCTCGGCATCATCGACCGCTCTGTCGCCGATTATATAAACCTCACCGTGCTGCCGTAAAAGCATCAAAAGCAAACGTGAGAAAAACGATGTGCGTGGTGACAAATGTGAACAAAAAGGAATATCTCATCCATCAAACCCGAAAAGGACAGCATTGCCATGAGTATTTCGCGCTACAGCCAATGGATTCAGGACTCTCTCGACTATACGTTAAAACATGCGGACACCCTGCTGAACGAATGGAAATCCAATATCCAGCACAGCGAATTGTTTGGATATTCACCCACCGTCTATCCCGCCAACATCGCCGAGATGTGCGGTGCGGTCTACCAACAGACCGGGAATCCCGCGGTTCTCCACAAGGCCATCGAGATGCTGCTGATCTATAAAGACATTAAAACACTGTTTCCCGCAGACTATTACAAAGACCGTGTTGAATTTGCCGACGGCCTGCCGCCCATCGCCGATTTTATCAGCATGTTTTCCTACCCGCGCGCCTATCTCTATATCAAAGAGACCGACGCGCTGTCCGATGAACAGCGCCGCACCATCGAACAGGGCGTGGCCGATTGCGCCAACCATCTCATGCACTTTCCCGAATGGGGTCCCATGAACCGAGCGGCGATCCGGGCAGAGACCCTGCAAACCGCGGTTCTGGCCCTGCCCGACCATCCGGATCGATCCCAATGGCAACAGATGGCCCGCGTCCTGCGACAGGACAACTATCAACGCTGGGAAGAGGAAGACGCCACCGGCTACCTGGCGCTGTGGATGCATTCCATGATGCGTCAGCTCGATCTCATCGGGGATACCGACTTTTACCGGTCCGCGTTGCCGCGGTTCTATCTCGACTATTTTACCCATCTGATCACCCCCAACGGCACTCTGGCCGACTTTGGCGACGCGGTCTGGTATTCGGACTGGTTTCTGAGATTCATCCCCATATTTGAACGGGGGGCCGCCATCTACCGGGAGCCCCGCTACCGCTGGGCCGCTCTACAGGTACTGGACGGGCTGGAACACACCGACTATCGCCATATGGGATTTTACGGACCCACCAATTTTCTTGTGGATATCGAATGGATCGGCAAACCCCTTATCGCCAATCCCTATAACACCCTGGCCATCATCGATGCCGCCCGATGGGCCGACGAGTCCCTGCAACCAGAAGCCCCGTCGCTGAAAAGCACGCTGGTGATGGAAGATGTGATCGGTAAAAAAATCGTGTTTCGCGATCCGGAAGCGGAAATAGGCGCCTATCTCTTTCTTAATTATAAAGATGAAGGCGACGGCAATCTCCTGGGACGGGACTATCTGCGCCAGACGCTCTGCGTGGAAGAGGAAAAGATGCATCACGGTCATTCTGATGAAAATTCGGTGGGACTGTTGATGTACAACGGCTCGGTGTTGCTGCACGACAGCGGCTATCGCGATCGTCTGCCCAGTTCGGAGTATGGCGGCTATCGTGCCGACGTCCACCACAACCGCATGGTGGTACGCAACAACAAACGCTGGAAATCCATCGACGCCCGCCGCGAAGAACAATCCCTGTGGGAATTTCTGCGCAACTCGGGAGCCTATCGCCCCGTGACCACCCAGCTGGTGGATTTTCTACGCTTTGACCGTGTGGATATGTCGCGAACGCGTCTTGTGGATCCCCATATCGGCTATCAATGGGACCGGTCCATCTTTTATCAGAAACAGGATCAATTTTTTGTCATTGTCGATGCCCTCAAAGCGCGTCGGGAAGACTATTTCACCTGGGCCTGTCTCTGGCACACTCAGAAACTCCTCGCTTCCGGTGACCGCTGGTTCGATACCACCATCGAGTCAATCCTCAACTATGAAAATCCGGCCGGCAACAACCTGCTCATCGCCTTTCCCCTGGAAGAACCGGTGCGCTCGCAGGGATCCTTTTCCCTCCGGCGCCACTCCCAGGACGAGATCGCCCTTTACCAGACCCTGTCGGATCACTATTACAGCGGAGAGACCGAAGTGTTTGTGTCCGTCCTCATTCCCCATCGCAGCGACCGGGATGCCGAAACACTGGCCCGGCAGATTCAACTGATGCCCACCGACGCCTTTCCCCGCGCCGTGGGTGTGTCCGTGTCCACCGACAGCCGCACGGATTACTTTGGCGTCAAAACCGATATGCAGATGGATCTGATTCCCCAGAACATCCGCCCACGCTATCAGACCGACCGCGGTACCGTGTCGTATGGTCCGTTCAAAACCGATGCACATCTGTGGTTTGGATCCATACAGCAAAACACGCTCTATACCGCATCGTCGTTACTCACCCGAATGCACTATCACAACATGATGATTCTGGATCCCCCCGAAGCGTCATTCGCGATCCAGCTGGATGGCTCCGGCTCCCGTTCGGGCCGCTCCAAATGGCGCAGCTGGGAAGACACCAAATCGATCTGAGCCAAACGGGAGTCCGGTGTGAAAACCGAATATCTGCAGCAACAAACAGGAGTGAAGATGCTATGGATTTGAAAAAGACAGACCACTCGATCTCTCTGGAACGGGCCAATATCGTTTCCATGATCGTTGTCATCCCCTGGATTGTCATTTCGGTGGGTCTTTACTGGGGCGTGTACGGACTGCCGGACTCGGTCCAATCGTTTCTGGATCTACCCTTGTGGCTGCCGGCGATTTTGCTGGTAGGAGGTATTGTGGTGCACGAAGGGATACACGGTATCACCTGGAAGCTGTTCGCCACCGCAGAAACAGCAGAGGTGGAATATGGCGTCAAATGGAAACAGCTGACACCGTATGCGCATCTCAAGGGAAAGAGTGAATGCCGGGCCTACCGGCTGGGAACGGTGATGCCGGCGGTGCTGATGGGAATCCTGCCGTTTCTCATCGGCCTGATCCTGGCCGCGCCGTTGGTGTATGGCTTTGGCGTCTTGTTCACCCTCGCGGCCATCGGCGATTTTATGATCCTCTGGACCCTGCGAGGTGTTCCCGGCACCGCTTTGGTGGAAGACCACCCCTCGCGCGCCGGCGCATTCGTCTATCTGCCGCAAGAGGACCCCGTGCAGCAAGAGACCACCGAACAACACTGACAACAGGATCCTGATCAAACGTCGTTATAACGGATGTTATCCTCCCCGGGACTCTGTCAGGAAAAGCAGCCAGGCGCCCTGACTGCGATACCAGGGTTCAGCCGGAGGGGGAAAAGGACAGTGCACCGACCGAATCAATTGCGTGGACCCGGTCAGAACGAGATCCGCACCATGGCCAGGACCTCCAGACGGGGTACGGTGAACGCGCACACGCCATCCTTTTGGGAAAAATCGAGCGTCTCGCCCTCGGGTTCCAGGACCACGGAACGGACCGGCTCCTCACAGCGGACCCGGCAGGTGACATCGGTGACCGGATCCACCCGTTCGATACCGGCAATGGCGGACTGTCCTCCCTGATGCCCGAGACAATAGTGAATCAGATTGACCAGCAGGTCAGTGTCCCCGGACAGCATATTGACCTCGATGCGGCTGGAGGCGTCCACCTCCACCGGCTGCGGCGGTGCTACGGTGCGGATCAGGGCGTCCATAAACTGGCGCAACCAGTGGTGATGGGTCTGCCAGTAGGCGCGAAATATCGATCCGACCACATAGACGGCCTTTCCCTTGCCATACGAGTTGAGGGTGGCAAAGGGATAGGGAGACGGGCTCTTGGCGGCGGGTGGACAGGGATGTCGAAAGCCCTTCACCGGCGGCTGCGTCTCTCCCACCGGATACCAGAGATCGGCGAGAGGTGTGGCGGTGGTGGCCACCACCTTGTTCACCGCACCACGGAACTGCAGCGGCAGGTCCGCACACTCGCCCCGCACCGACTCGTGAGGGGTAAAATGAGCCACCTGAAAGGAAAGGGGTTCGACATATTCGATTCCGAACATCTCTTCCTGCACACCCCGTCCATTCGACAGTATCGAATTCCCCGTCGCGATCAGGGTTCCACCGTTCTTTACATAGGTCTCGAGACGATGCCAGTCGGCCTCGCTATACGCGCCCGGTTCGGGCAGGATGAGCAACGGAAAGGTTTGCAGATCGGTGGCAAAGGCGCTGTAGAGCAGATCACACTGGATATGACTCTCCACCAGCATCTTGTGAGCACCCCGCCAGGGCTCGGGATGCTCTTTCCAGTTCAGATTCGGGTCATCGACCACGGCACCGGTAATCAGCGGTAACTCCCGGTCTGGAACCGGCAACAGAATTCCGGTATGGCGCACCGGATCGGCATCACGCACGACAGCTTGACGGTCACGGACAAAGCCGAACACACGGTTCAGCTGGTCATAGACCGGTTTCTGCACCGACCCATCCACATCCATCTGATCCCCCACACAGGGCGCCATGCCGTTGCCCAGAATCGCGGCACATTCGGTGAGCAGTTGAGCCTCCGGCTTGAGAGACATATCCCCCCATCCTTCATAAAACCGCACGGTCATCACCTGGATGTCCTGGATATCATTGCGTCCGGTGCGGGCGGCATAACTGTGTCCCAGATAATCACCCGGTCGCGGCTGACTCTCCCACACCCCGATCTCCACCAGCTCCTTCACCTCGGCGGATACCGCGGGTCCACCGACGATATTGACGCACAGACAGAGTTCCGGACGGGTGCGTCGGACCAGATCACGCATCTGTACCAGCCAGCTTTTGACGATGCGCATGTTCAACCGTTGTCGTTGCACCGCATCGAGATCGGGAGTGATCTCGAGGTTGAATTCGCGCCGCCACCGCTCCCGGCAATAGTTACAAAAGCAAAAATAGTCCGGGGCACCCCATGGAACCGGAATGTCGATAAACAGCCCGTCGACAGGATAACGGCTGACGATCTCTTCCAGCTGCGGAAACACCAGCTCGTCCTTGTAGGGCGTGTTCATACACACGGATCCAAACGTGCCGCCATAGGTCTGGCCGTCGCCATCCACATAGCGCCAGGCGGGATTGTGATCGTAGGCATGCTTGTCCACACACAGAGAATAGTAGGCCAGGGTCCGGATCCCCTGTTTGCGGCACCGGTCCACCACATCTCCCAGATAGTCGCCGGACAGGGCGGAATGTTTGTGACCGATGCGGGTATCGTAATAGGCGTTGCCAAAGTGGCACTTTGCAAACAACGCCACCAGATCGACCTGAGCGTGAACCAGTTGTGTCACCACCGTGTCAGCATCGAGATGCTCCAGGGCATGAGGCGGGAACTCGGGCATATGAAAATCCATGTGCAGCTGTCGAAACGACTCTCGGAACCAGGAACATCGCATGCGATACCTCCGTGTTTTCAATATTTGATCAGGATCGCGACTGTGCCATCTCCACGGCCAGATCGCACCACTGCCACAGTCGTTCTGACTCTCCCCGACAGGTGGTGATATCTTTCATGATGATCTCCACAGGCATTCCTTTTGTCCGCTCGAACACCTGCGAGAGTTCTGTTCGGGCTGCACGCGGATCCCACTGTTTGGCAGCCAGCAACCCGGGATTGGGTTTGTAGGAAAAAATATACTCTCCGTTCATCTCCTCTGCCGCCGTTTCCACATCGATCCACCGGCTCATGGACACCCGCCGAAGACGGGGTATCGTCCGGACCAGATGCATCTTGTGATGCAGGGGTTCGCAGCAGCCGTAGCAGTTCAGCCCGAACCGCTCCAGCCAACGCCGTTCGTACTGCAGACAAAATTCCTCGTGCATGTCGGGTGAGACATCGGAAAAGATCTGACCGGTGGAGGTGCCCCATTGATCCATGGGACGCACATGGGAAGGGTCAAAATCGGATTGGGGCAACTCATCGGTAATGCCAAGCCCGCCCGAGCCCACGCGATGATTGTATTCTCCGTTGGACAGCAGTCTCTGTTCTTCCAGCTGATCGAGACGTGCGCACAGGGCATCCATCAGGCGCGAGATGGCGCGATGGACCAGAGCGGGCCGATCCACCATATCCATATAGAGCTGAGAGATGCCATACCACTGGATCAGTATATCCCAGGGAGCGATCCAGAGGTGTGTCACGCCCCGGTTTCGCACCGGCAGGATATCTCCGATCCAGGCGGTCACCTGTTCAAGTCGGCGACGGGTTTCCGGCCAGTCAGCCTCGATCACGGGCAGTTGAATAGTCTCCACATCCGCTTCGTTGTGGATGCTGGCGTGATAGGACCGGGCTCCCCGGCCATATTCGCTCTCTCCCTGTTCACCTTCTATGTCCATACCGTATCCGCTGTCGTGAATGATGGTGGGAATCCAATACACCGGTTCGATCACGCTATCCGTGCGCATGTGACGCCAGGTATAGAGCGTCCGGCGGAGTTCTTGTT
Source organism: uncultured Cytophagia bacterium (assembly GCA_964413725.1). GTDB lineage: Bacteria > Zhuqueibacterota > Zhuqueibacteria > Residuimicrobiales > Oceaniaggregativiventaceae > CAYPUH01. The sequence goes on along the minus strand of CAYPUH010000078.1, from coordinate 7,273 downwards.
CCACATGCCTTGCCAGCGGATCCCGACACACACAGGTCAGTTCATCGTCGGTGAGTTCCTGCCAGGGGATCTCGTTGATCCAGACCATCGGTCGCCCCGGCTGGAGCGCATTGAGCGCAGCCCAAAGAGATCGTTTTTCCATCTGCACCGATAGACCGGCGATCTCCATCACCTGGCCGGCCAGCCGGCACAACACATCACGGTCAGTCACAGACATAACATCTCCACATAAAGGACACCTTTGATTTCACATCCCCTTGGATTCCGGATGCGAGTGATACAATATATAACTTTTTTCAGCATTTCAAAGCACAAGACAGAGATACCGATGCCAGGACATCTTTTACCATTGCGTCCTCTACGACATCTCGGCGGTCTCTGCGTTGATTGTTTTGATACCGGAATCCATACGGTATGATATTAAGATGTCCCGCGAAACATAAAGATCGATGTGAATTCTGGAAAAAGATGTATCGCACACGGATGGGTGGGGAAAAAACCCGACAAAGAGTCGGTGTCCTTAAAGAACGAGGGGGAAGAAACGGACACCGACTCTCTGTTCGGATTGTTGGGGGGAGATTTTTATCAGGTACCCAGGATAAAATCTTCTTTTCGGACACCCAGTTTTTTCATTTTAAAGCGCATATTGGGCTCAGAGATACCGAGCACCTGCGCGGCCCGACTCTGGTTGCCGCCAAAGCGTCGCAACGCCTTTTCGATGAGTTCCTTTTCCACCCTGGCCACAGCCAGTCCCAGGGTTTGCAGTTCCAGTTGACTAAACTCTTCCTTGAAATCAAAAAACGGCAACAGTTCGGGTTTCAGTTCGCCATCCGGAGAGGAAAGCACCAAAGACTGAACCACGTTCTCCAGTTCCTTGATGTTTCCCTGCCACTCGTGGCGAAGCATCTGGTTGAAAATTTCAAAATTCACCGGCGGTATATCCCGCTCCAGCCGCTGACAGATCTGCTTCAAAAAGTAATCGAAGAAAAGAGGAATATCCTGTTTTCGGTCTTTGATCGCGGGCAGCTTGATCATCAGTTCGGATAACGACAGATACAGCTCGGACAGAAACGATTTGTCCCTAGATTTTTCATTGATCTCGGGCACGGCGGTGGTGATCAGTCTGAAATCGGTTTCAATCTGGCGATCCTGATCCGGAGGCGCAAAATATCCTTTTTTGGCAGCAGAAAGCATCTTTCTCTGGGCTTCGGGATCGAGATGTTCCACATCCTGAACCACAAGGGTGCCCACAAGTTTATCCGGGTTGTTTTCGGATTGATCCAGAGCCTGTCTCCAGATCTCATGTTCATAGGCGGAGTTGAGTTTATCGGCTTCGGTGATGATCAGCAAATCGTCTGTCCGGGTGCTGTGATCGAACAGGATTTTTGCAACCAGAAGCTTTTCGGTCCCCAGATCTCCGATCACCATCACATGCTGGGATCGCGGTCCCATGATGGGGAGGGATTTCCGGATCTGGTTGATCTCCGGTGAATGGCCGAGCAACTCGGTCACAGTGAGTAAATCGTGCCACTTTTCTTTGGTCATTTGAATACCTCATACAAGGTAGAATCGTGCTGTCGGCGAAAAACAGCCACGTTCGCACCAGCTGCATTTCGCAGCAAACCCGCTTTTGTTAGAACAAAAAGTCCTTTCACTTTTTCCATATTGACTGGGTCCCCGAGGAATCGTTTTCACCCCGATTCATATTATTCTGATTGAGAACCTGGCCCTCAAGAAATCGTTTGCGGAAAATATGGTAATACAGATTCCAGATCACGAGCAAGAGAACGATAATCAGAACAATCTTGAGAGAAACCAGAAACGAGCGCGACAATGCGGAAAAAAGTAGAATCGTTACCAGAGTCCCCGCTTGTAACAGCACATTCTTGTCGAGCATCAGCATTTTGAGTTGAGACAGCAGCAGGCTGTTTTCGGTATCGTGCATCACCACGGGCGACGACATTGCATAGTTGGGATCCAGGATAAACTGTTCCCGCAACATATGACTGGCAGAGTGCAGCGCAAGGAGCCGGACAAAAAAGACACCGGCCAGAAAGATCAGAATCGTCACCAAAAAGTACTGATCGACGCCATAGACATTGATCTCCCGAAGAGAGACGATGGTGTCAAACAGATCGAACGAGATCAACAGCAGCAGGGCGACGGCCAGATAGTGAATAAATGATGCGTTGGGGCGTCGGGTGAGAAAAAGCGTCACGAAATAGATCATCAGGCTCAGCAGTGCCAACAGATCGAGACGCAACATGTGATACAGAATGCCCAGCGTCGACAACCGGATGGCATAGTCACTGCTTCCCAGATTGACCCAGAAATCGAATTCAAAAACAAACATCAGAAACAGAGACAATGCCAGCGCCAATCCTCTGCTCCAGGAAGCGAACACATAGCGCACCACCAGATGGATGATCGCCAAAACCAGCAACGCATAGACTGTGATACGACTGTAAAAGAACAAATAATACCAGAGGGCACTGGCCGAATCGAACTGTTCTCGCCCCACATAGATCAACAGGGTGGACGTGATGGCCAAAAACGCCAGAGCGAACAGCGAAAAGATGTCTTTTAGATACTTTTCCTTCAAAGCCACAAAGAAGGCGAGGACTCCCAGCAAAAAATAGAGTGAATAGTTCACCCAACTCAAAAAATGCATGGGATAGTGACTCAGACAGGACAACACATTCAGGATTATCAGAAAAACAATCCATGTGAGTAGTATTCGACCAAGTCGTTTGGATAGCGTCATCATTATCAGGTCACATCCTCGTTTGAAATCAGACCAGTGCTGTTGCTAGAATCCAATAACGGCCTGGCCACGGTCCTGTCTCTTCTCTGCCATTCAACTTGTCCATCTCTGTCACACGCGATGCCACCCTTATAACCCGATTCGCTGAATCTGTCGGGAAGACCTCCGACCCATCAACACCGATCGGAGAGGCTGCCCCCTATAAACCCCTCCGATCGCCACCGCAGCTTATAACTTTTTATGACGATAATCCCTGGCAAATTGCTTGTAATCATAGATCGAACGGGTGGAATCCGGTGGCGGAATGATCGGTCCCGGCAGAATACTCTTGATGGTGGATTCATCCGTTCTGCCGCCGCCGTTGACATACGTCTTTCCAGCATCCTTGATCGACCGATAGGCATCCTTCAGGGCGCCTACAACCGCCATCCTGACGTCACCGAAATTGAACCATGATGTGAGTCCGCTATACTGCATGTGTTCGCCCGCATTCACAACATATCCCGACTCGGTATTCACTCGCCCGTCTTGATCCATCTGAACAACACTACCACCCAGTATGATGGCCAATGCAACCAGCAATGCCAGACCCAATGTGGTTCTGGTCTCGATGTTGATTCTCTTCATCTGCCTCTCCTTTTGCTGTTGTTTTAAGACCGGCGGGCGTCAAACCACCGATCCACCCCTACAGTCAGTGTTTTAAAAAATTGGCCGAATACAACTCCCCATCGTTCATCAATAGATGTCGTCGTCGTGTTAGCCAATAGTCATAAGTAATATAGTATTTTTAATCATCGATGTCAAGGGTTTTTTCGCCATATCTGGCGATTTTATTTCAATTATTACGATTTCGCCCCTCAAGAGCCCGCGAACCCCCGATATCCTCTTCATTTAACCCGCAACACCCCCAATCACCTCGCATTTGACCCCAAATCAACCCGACACAGCTTTTTTTTCGCCATATCTGGCGATATTTCGCCATTTATCAAATTTTTTTCTTGACTTTATCTCGCAACTTGTTAGCTTTATGGGTAGAGCTTTACAGGGTCGCCCATTCTGAACAGGCATGGTTCGCTGCAACATGATAACGCCTGCAGCGACTCTTAAACAACCACCATCTATTGAACCCGGCCGCTCCGCACATTCAGCGACAGTAGCGTATTTGGTCTCACAATAGATGACGCGCAATCAGATTCAGGCAAGAATCGAGGCGATTATGAATTTCACAGACCTTGAACTGTTACTGGACCTGCCCCAGATTTCAATCACCAATCTGCACAAAACACCTTCTCATATCTTTATCTGGGGTGAAATTCCGGAAGGACAACACCGGTGCCCTCAGTGCGGAGCTCTGCACGAGGACGGGGTGGACTTTATTGAAACCAAAATCCGGGATCTGTCGGTCTTTGGCAAAACCTGCTATCTGATTCTCAGAATCAACCGACTTTACTGTTCCTGCGGCTATCACGATCTGGAACAGATCGACTTTCTCGATCAACCCAGACAACAAACCAGCCGCTTTTCTGATTTTGTCCAAAACTCTATCGAGTACGCTCCAACCGGGGACCATTCGGGCTCTCTCAAAGAACAGGGGAAAACATGTGTTCTGGTAGATGTCTATACCTCATAACTTGGAATCGGTATACACTCAGCGACAACGCGGGAGAATCCTATGCCCAGACAACCCCAATCGCCCCGGCAGCCAATGGGTCCATTCATCGATCTCGACCCAAAACAGCTCTATGCCATCTTTGATGATCAAAAACGACTGGTCGACTATTGTCCCCGATTGGAAGATGTGCTCCACCTGAAACTTGTTCCCCATGAACATACCATCGGAGACATCTTTCCCGAACTCGAGAACAATCCTGATGCGATCGAATTTCTGCTGTTCAGCAACCACTATCAATACCAATTTTATACATCAATTCGAGACAAACAAACCCAGAACAACCGATGTTACCTTTTGGGCGTATCGAGACACGTGAACTTAAAATACAACACTGCTTATATCTGTTGTAAACTATCAGCTTAACATCCAAACCCATCCACAAATCGGCTCGGGTTTACTCGCACACCCTACAGGTCACAATCTGAGCAAAGCATCCTCCTCCCGTGGTTTTGCTCGTTCAGGTCAGAGTCCTGCTCCATCAGGCCCTGTCATCTCTCCTCCTCCTAATGCCAGACCATTGATGGAGCGGGGCTCTCTACCTGATGCTTTTGTACACGCCTCGCCCCTTCATGTCAAGGGATTCCTGAAACTGCAATTCCATTTTTAACAATATCAGAGCTGTTTTCCCTGCCCGTCAACGGCCACAGACGATCATCATGCAGGGAGCCGCTGCCTCGCCCGGTTACAGACATTAAATAATCATAGACTGATGTTCCATTTTTTCCTATATTGAACCTGTGCTGTCCCAGACAATCAAAACCATCATTCCTGCAATTGAAAATATGGCATTTATCTATTTTTCGAGCCAAACGGTTATAACAGGTCGACAAAAACAATACCACCGAACCGCAAAGGCCCCAGGACCACCAGGGAAAAAAGAAAAAATCAATTTAAAGGGTGATTTCAAGACACATTCTATCGTTTTAAAAAGGTGCTATCAAAACAGTTCATTTCATTGTTTTTTTCTTTTCGAGATCGGTGGTTATTATATTTTTATTGCAAGAATCTCAAGTCTTTCAGGGTATGTAAAAGGAGGAGTCTGTGCAGACCGAAATTCTCGCAACCATCGGCCCGGCGACGCTCGATCGGTTCAGCGACATGCGTGACGCCGGTCTGTCCGGGGTGCGCATCAACTGCTCGCATGGCAGCAGAGAGTTGCATCAACAAATCGTCAAAAACACCCGCCAGTATCTGCCCGACGGCTATATCGTGGTCGATATCCAGGGACCCAAAATTCGCATCGGCGACCTGCCGGAACCCCTCCGTATCCGCAGCGGCGACAAACTGACCCTGGTCACCGACACATCCGGAGAGCATTTCCCCGCCACAGATACCCCCGAAATGGGCATTCCCATCGCCGACGACAAACTGGCCCAAAACGTCCGTCCCGGTCATCGCCTGTTTGTCGATGATGGCTTTGTCGGCCTGAAAGTGGATCGCGTCGAATCCGGATGCATCCATACCACAGTGCTCTTTGGCGACGTCCTGCGATCCCGCAAAGGGATCAACCATCCGGACACCCGAATCGATTATCCGCATACGATGCCCTATGATGTCCCCAACGTTGATTTTGCCATCGAACACCGTGTGGATTTTATCGCAGATTCGTTCACCCGAAACAAAGAGGACGTTCTCGAACTCAGAGAACGCATCGCCGCTACGGGGATTCATATTATTTCAAAAATTGAAAATCCGGAAGGATTGAACAATTTCGATGACATTCTGTCGGCAACCGATGCCATCATGATTGCACGGGGGGATCTGGGCGTGGAGATCGATCCCTGGTTGTTGCCCGAACATCAAAAAGTCATGATCGAGAAATGCAACCGGGCCGGAAAACCCGTAATCACTGCCACACAGATGCTGGAGAGCATGATCGACAATCCCAGACCCAATCGGGCAGACGTCAGTGATGTGGCCAATGCCCTCTATGACGGCTCGGATGTGATCATGTTGTCAGCGGAAACTTCGGTGGGAGCCTATCCGGTGCGATGCGTTCACATGATGCAACGCATCGCGACCACTGTCGAGGGGACCTCCCGCTATCAAGCGAGAAAACACGCCAGTCATCCCCTCCGGAAACTGGCCGGTCCTCGCGCTCAGTAATTGGCCTCTGTCGCCCAGTCACGCCACAACCGGTTGTCCCGAACCAGCAATCGGTACAGATGCGGGCGGCGTTCGCCCCAGAAGACCGGTTTCCATTCCGCCCTGCCGTAGACACCGAGATTTTCGGTAATCCGCGGCTGTTTGAAATCGTATTCAATCCACAGCACCTGCGGACAGTCCTGTGATGCCTGACCCACGACCCGGCCTTTATAATCCACCAGACAGGTCGCGCTCAAGGGTCCAGCTTGCCCTTCATCCCGAGGGCGATACCAGCCACAGGCGGCCACATGAACACAGGCATCCAGAGCGCGCGCCCGGGTTCGGATTTCAAAGTGGTCCCCTTTGCCCTTCAGGACCGTCGACATCAAATGCGGCATCACCACCAGATCGGCGTCCTTGAGGCCATAGATCTGGGCGGCTTCGGGGAACATGATATCGTAACAGATCAAAATGCCGACCCGCGCGAATCCCAGGTCAAATACGGGCCACTCATCTCCCAAAGAGACCCGCTGACTCTCCAGAACAGCGCGCGGCTCATGCGTCTTGCGATACAGACCCCGGAGAGCACCGGTGCGGTCATAGACGAGCGCCGTGTTGTACAACGTACTGTCGGCTTGTTCAATGATTGGAAATATAATAAATGCCCCCATCGTCCGTGCTGCAGATGCAACCTGCTGGAGAATCGGTGCATCCAGGGACAGGGCTACATCAGCATAGGTCAGATCCAACCC
>CAYPUH010000077.1:0-15523 GCA_964413725.1 uncultured Cytophagia bacterium | reverse complement strand
CGAAACCGATCTCGAACAAATGGCCCTGGACTGGCTTGAATCCCACGGCTGGCAGTTGGGACGAAAAATTTTTCGCCCCTACGACCTGATATCAGCCCGGACGGGCCGGTCTAAGGAGGCTCGTTTCTTTTCTCACTCTTTCACCGCTCGTTTCTCATTTCATCAAAATCAGCTTGCGGACGTTGACCGATTCCTCTGCCCGCATCACGCAGAAATAGAGTCCGGCGGCGACCGTCGAGCCGTCATCGGCGCGACCGTCCCAGGTGATGCTGTGTAGACCCGGTGCCATCTCTTCATTGACCAGCGTCGCCAGCTCCTGACCCAGGATGTCATAGACCCGCAACGAGACCCGGCCGCGTCGGGGCAGCTGGTAGCGGATCATGGTCTGTGGATTGAACGGGTTGGGATGGTTCTGATACAGTGCAAAGGTGCCCGGTACCGACTGAGACTCGGGGTGGGGTTGGACCGCTGTGGTGGTGGCAATCCGAATCCAGGCATGGCCCTGGTGGACACCGCCGGAATCCGTGGCCACGATCTCATACCATCCCTCTGTGGTGCCGGCCTCAAAGAGGCCGGTGCTGTCGATGCTGCCCCCTCCGGCCTGCCACTGAAACCGTGCGGGAAGGGGACTACCGTAGCGGTCATAGGCCGTGGCCATAAAAAAGAGACTGTCACCCGGTGCCAGCTGGACCGAATCCGGCTCCAGGACGATGGTATCGATCACCGCGTCGTAGAGCTTGAGGTACACGATGGACGAGTCGACCTGTCCCGGCACCGTGGTGCTGGTGGCCCGGGCCACCACTCTGTTCCGGGTGCCGGCCGGTGCCGGGGAAGATTGCACTACCAGACTCGTGTCCGCCCCGAGGCTGTCGTTCAGCATCAGTGTAACATCTGTGGGACCGCCGAGCCACCCCAGCGAATCCGTCACCGACACCGCCACCTCGTCGTGCGGTTCGCTCCAGTGCTGCACGCTCAACACCAGCGACTCATCGACCCCCAGGGGCCAGTAGAGCGTATCGCTGCCGGCCGAGATCACCAGATCAAAGGGCTCCAGGGCCCAGGTCTCCACAGCCACATTGCCGACGATCGTCTGTCCAGAGCCGCTCCCCGTGCCGCCCGGACCCGAGGCATCGCCCCACCAGTTGTTGTCCACAGGCACCCGGATGGCGGGATCGGTGTTGGTGAGCCCGCTGCCCGCATTGTCCTGGATATTGTTCTTGCGCATCACAGGCAGACTGCCCTGTTCCAGATAGATGGCATCGCCCTGGTCCCGCGTGACGGTGTTGCCGATGAATCCCGATCGTGACGCAATGGCATGATACCCACACCCCTGGAGAGATTTGGTGTTCTTTTCAATGGTATTGGTCTGAAAGACATTCTGTACGCCATGATATTCCGCGATGCCAACGCCGTTCCGACGGATCGTATTGTTGTTGACCGTATTCCGGTTCGCCCGGTTGAGCAAGAGTCCGGTCAACTCGTTCGACTGGATCCGGTTGGCCGAGATCTGGTTCTGATGACTGTCATACAGACCGAGCCCCTCGGTCCGGTTGTCTTTTAGCAAGCAGGCAGAGATCACATTCTCCGACCCTTTTAACACCGCGAGTCCGGCATTGTTTGCGCGTACGGTGTTGCTGACGAGGGTGTTGAACGATGAGCGGACCAGCTTGATGCCTGCGGTGGCGTTTTGTTCCACCCGATTGCCGGTGAGGGTGTTGTTTGCCCCGCCTTCAATGACAATTCCACTTTTATTCTCACGGATCGCATTGTCCCGGAGTCTGTTTTGCGATCCATCGGTTATCCGGATCCCGCTGCCCTCTCCGGCGGCGGTCTCGTTCCTTACCGTCCGTTCAATCGTGCAGGACTGGACGGTGATCTGGTCTCCGGCCACGATGATGCCGGCACCGGCATTGTCGGTGAGGGTGTCATGGGAAACGCTGTGCCGGCTCCCATAAAGGACGATACCCGGACCCTGATTCCGGGAGATGGTATTGGGGACCGCCTCATTGGAGACTCTTTCGTCAACTCCCCCGATGGTCACCCGATCAGTGTTTTCATTTACCTGAATACCATACTGTCTGTTTTCGGTGATGTTTTGATTGTATATCCTGACATTGCGTGAATCCTCGATGTGGATCCCGATGTCATTGTTCGAGATCGTGTTCGGAGACCATGTGCGGACCCACAGCGGTTCGTTATCCCCGCCGGCCTCCACAAACGACACACCAACCGAATTGTGTTCGATACGATTGTTGCCGAGAAACACCTTGTCTGCCGTGGCCCCGCGGATGTGAACGCCGCAGCGGCCATTGTGATGAATAACATTGCCCGTATCCTCACTGCCGATATCAAAGGTTTCAAGCTCGACGGCATAACCACGGACGAGAATACCGTCCTGGCTGGCTTCCGAGATGGTATTGTTGACCAGCTTTCCCCCATTGGCGCCGTTGTTGACCTCGATGCCGGTGCCTCCGCCCTGTATGCGACAGCCGGTGATGAGCAACCCGTGTGCTGGTGGAGCGATGTAGACCGTAGACGTCTCGCTGTGCTCACCGGTTATCTGCAGACGATCCAGAGTAACGGAATCCGCCGATACGTACACCGTCGGTTCCGTCGGATCGCTGGGTATGATCTGCGGGGAAGCTGTGTGACGGGTTGTGATGGGCAGCACATGCAGCGATTTACGAACAATCACATTTTCTGCAAAAACGGTGGGACAGAGTTCAAGGGTATGGCCGTCCCGGGTCAGCTCGGCATCGATGGCCGATTGGATGTCCTGATACCATTGTTGTGTATCCACATTCAGGACCCGTCCCAGTGAGAGGGTCCCGGTAATCGGGGTGACCTGGATTTTGTTGCCGCTGGGAGAGTGGACCGGATCGGCATTGACCCACTCCATCTGGGTCTGAGCGGTGAACGTGCGCACGGGATCGGGGATGTCGGCCCAGTTTTCCTGCGGGATAAACCTGTACACGAGCGACAGCTGCAGAGATTCGCCTTTGGGAATAACTTTGTTGACCGGGAGAATGATAAAGCCGTCGTCATTGATATAGGCTGTATGGGACAGACGTTGTTGTTGGTGATAGAGATAGACCTGATTCACATCCACATTCTCGATCCCCGTTCCCGAGCCATCGAATCCGATGCTGATGACTTTCCAGTCGTCCACTTCATCCGCACTCAGGGCAAAGGGCAGGATGGTATATTCACAGGTGTCACATACGCATTCGACAGGAGGGTCGATGGATGATGCCTGTTCCAGGGTCAGAGTGGGGGTGAGTCCCGGCTGTTTTTTGACGTTAAAGGTCTGGATGGCGACGCCATAGGTACCGTACCCTGCCGAGCCTCCACCGGCGCTCTTTTGCAGCGACGGTCCGAATGTCTCCCACGTGACCCCTTCGGAGGTATAAAGAGTCCCCACACCGTTCTCGTCGACCGGTGTGGTGGTGATTTCCAGGCTTCCGGGAGAGTGACAGTCGTCCACCTGTTCCAAAGTGTGCATCATGGCATTCAGGACAAACCGGATCACGCTGCCGCCCTCCACGGCGGCGAGGAGGGCGCCGTCGCGCACCTCCAGGTCCCAGATTTTGCCCGTTCCCGTGCCCTCGGCCAGCAGCTGTGGCTCCAGCGGGTCGCTGACGGTATAGGCGCTCAGCTTGAATTCCGTGTCCGACAGGATGCTTCCCACGTACAGCGTGTCGCTGTCGAGAACGAGACAGGTGGGCGTGGACTCGAAAGCCATCGTGCTGTGACTCACGGGGGCGGTGGGATCGGCGATGTCAAAGATTTCCACACCGTTTTCCAGTCCGGGCAGGCCAAAGGCCGACCACAGCCGATCGTCGTTGGCCACCACGGCACGCGGTCGCCCGGCCAGGCGAACTGTGGAGACGCTGTGCAGATTCCCGGGATCGGACAGATCCACTGTGACCAGCTCGCGCATGTCGGTCTGTACAAAGGCGTACGAGTCGGCAAAACAGTAATCCTGGATCACGCCGGTCTCGATCCGGACCTGAGCGGCGGTTTCGATGTTGAGCGGATCCTCGACATCGAGAAAAAAGAGTGTGGACGGACGGGCCAGGGTGGCGGTGAGATGGTTGCTGTGGCGTTTCAGGTTGGAGAGCCCGGCATAGGTGTCATCATACGCGGCCAATGCCGGGTGTTGACGATCGGTCAGGTCATAGGCAAAGAGATATTGTATCGACGCGACATAGAGATGATCGTCATGAACGTGCAGGGACCGCACATTGTGCGGGGACATAAAAGACCGATCCGGCCGGGGTTGTGTCGGATCGGACACCTCCAGAATCTGCATCGGTCGGTCCGAGTAGCGGCTGTAGATGAAAAACGAGTTGCCATCACCATAGGCGCCACGGTGTTCCGCATGCGTGGGACCCGGGACGTCGTATCGCCCGATGATCGAAGGCGCTGCCGGGTCGGCGATATCGGCGATGAAGACACTGTCCTGACCGGCCAGACAGGCGTGGTTGCCGGAGGCGGTGGCGGTAAAGGTCTTGCTGTGGACGGGTAAATAACCGGTTTCCGTGGGGGTGACGGGATCGCTGATGTCGAACAGACGCAGGCCGTTGCTGCCACCGGAATATTCGGCACAGGCCACCAGGGCCCGATCGCCCGACAAACTCAGGGACTGCCCCTTGGGGGCGTCGACCTGGGCCCGGAACAGCGGATTCACGGGGTCGGAGAGATCAAAGACCCGCAGCTTGGCAGGCGACGAGGTGCGGGTGAGGGTGATGGCATAGCCGTCGATCAGGTCGATATCCGACGGATAAAACCCGTCCACCGTGGCGGCAAGAACGGGCGCCGAGGGATCGGAGACATCGACAATCTGAAATCCACCCCGCTCCGCCGCCACGTAGAGATGATCCCCGTCCAGATCCAGTCCTGCCACACGATTTGTTTCCAGGGCCAGGTGACCGAGAACTCGGGGAGCGGCGGGATCACTGACGTCGACGACCTGCAATCCAGCCTCGTCGTTCAGCAGACAATACAAAAAGGAGCCCGTCTTGTGCATCGCCAGAATCTCCGCCTCCAGGGCCAGAGAACCAAGGCGAGTAAACGTCGAGGTCGACACATCGATGATGGCGAGTGCCACACCCTGTCCCAGATAAACCGTGTCGCCCTCCACCAGGGCGGTAGAGGCCTCACCGCCAAACTGACCGGCCGGGTCGACGCGATAATCGGTGCCCTGAGCATTGAGGGCAAGAGCCAGGCAAAGGAGCATGAATACGACAGAATACAGGCGAGAGGTCGAGGGATACATGGGAGATCTCCTTGGGATAGAGGTCGGGGCATAGCAAGACAATGTCCTATCCCTATGTATATAAGAATATTATAGTCAATGTCAATCCAACTTTGGTAGGATTTTGTGTCTTTAGACAGGAGCCGGTACCCTGCGGCCGACACGCTTTTCTTGTTGCGCCTTTTAGAAAAATGATTAAAATATAATCATGGACTTGACCGACTTTCACATCTCCCTGCTTCTCTCCGGACTGATTCTGTTGATGGAACTGATTCTGGCCTATGGTCTGTTGAAAACATATCGCCTGCCCGTCTTGTCCGCCTTTTTTTATTATCTGTTTTTCATCAATGTGTTCTCCTTTAACGGGCTCTGGAATGAGCATCTCTTCACGTTGCTGAGTGGGCACTCCCTGTCCGGAGTGCCTGCCTCCGTCCTTCTCGTCTTCAAGTATGTTGCCGTGCCCTTTTTTATTCTGGGCAACTATTATTTTATCAAATTTTTCAGACTGTTGTCCGGCACCCCCTTGTCTTTACGCTTTATTGTGCTTTTTTTTTGTTTTCAGGTTCTGATTGCGGTGGGTACCGGAGTGACAATTGTATTTATGAATGATTTCGCCATATCTGCGCACAACCTGCAAATCCATCTGGAACGGTTGTTTACGCTCAATGAGGGGGTTTGCATCCTGATCGCGCTGTTACAGCCCTTTATCATCGCCTCTCCTCATCCTGACCAGCAGAAGCGGGCGCGGGCTATGGCGCTGTATTATCTCATCCTGACACCGGTCTATCTGCTTTTGCTGAATCTGGACGATATCCCGGTGATGAACCTGGCCAACATGGTATCTTTTCCGGTGTTCGATCTCGTTCCCCTGGTCTGGTTGGCCATTATCCTGCGGCAGCATGGTTCCGAGGTCTTTTCTCCTGTGCCCGCATCCCGGTTTGAGGCGTGGGTTCGGCAGTTCAGGATCACCCCGCGGGAACAGCAGATCGTTCAGCTTATCTGCGACGGCAAGAGCAACAAAGAGATCAGTGCACTCTTGCATATCTCCCTGCAGACCGTCAAGGACCACAACCACAATATCTTTAACAAGACGGGAGTCAAGAGCCGGTCGCAGTTGATTTTTTTGGTGAACAGCAGCGAAAATGTATAGGCAAGGTATTGCCATCAACGGATGCCTGCCGATGGGCGGGGGAAAAACGTGAAAACGTCGGAACGTAAAACCGTAAGAGATTCTGTCTTTGATCACCAGGGGTATGTTTCACCATACTGGATTTTACCCGCCCAAAGGCTGGTTCGGCAGCCGCCGTGTACACGTATACGATGACACAAAAAATGGGCTACAGCGGTTGAAAACAAAAGCATAAGGTTCAAAAAAATGTATTTTTAACCTTATTTCAGTTTACCAATCCTGGTAACTTTATACTCTATAACCGATCTTTTCTATTTACATCCTTTTCTTTGGAGTCTTTATGCCTCACCCCTGCTGGTCCCGACGTGATTTTCTCAAAACCACCACTGTCCTGGGGGCTTCCGCCCTGGTCCCCGCTTGCAGCCGGACGGACCGGCCGCAGATCCCCGACCGGCCCAATATCGTCCTGATCATGGCCGACGATCTTGGCTATGAATGCATCGGTGCCAACGGCGGCACCTCCTACCAGACCCCGGTGCTGGACCGGATGGCCCGCACCGGCATCCGCTTCGAACACTGTTATGCCCAGCCCCTGTGCACACCGTCGCGGGTGCAGATCATGACCGGCCTCTATAACGTGCGCAACTATACCGATTTCGGTGTGCTGGACCGGGACGAGACCACCTTTGCCCATCTGCTCCAATCCGTCGGCTATGCCACCTGCGTCGCCGGCAAGTGGCAGCTGGGCACAGAACCCGACTCGCCGCAGCATTTCGGCTTTGACACGTCCTGCTTGTGGCAACACACCAGAGGACGCACCGACGTGGACGGCCATGACACCCGCTATCCCAATCCCACCCTGGATATCAACGGCCGCACTGTCCACTATACCCAGGGCGAATACGGTCCGGATGCGGTGACCGATTTTGCCTGCGACTTTATGCAGCGTCATCAGGACCGGCCCTTTTTTCTCTATTATCCCATGATCCTGACCCACTGTCCCTTTGTGCCCACCTCGGAGTCGCAGGACTGGGATCCCGCCAGCCCCGGACCCACCGAGTACAAGGGCGACCCGCACTATTTTGACGATATGGTGCGCTATATGGACACCCTGGTGGGCCGGATCACCGACAAACTCACAGAGCTGGGTCTGCACGACAACACGCTGGTGCTGTTTACCGGTGACAATGGCACGGACACACCCGTCGTCTCCATACTCAACGGCCGCGAGGTGGCCGGCGGCAAAAAAAAGATGACCGACGCCGGCACGCGCGTGCCCCTCATCGCCCGGTGGCCCGGCGTCATCCCGGAGGGACAGGTCTTCTCCGATCTCATCGATTTCACCGATGTTCTCCCCACCCTGTGCGAGACGGCCGATGCGGCGATTCCCGACCGGCTTGACCCCGACGGCCGCAGTTTCCTGCCGCAGCTGCTGGGACAGAACGGCACCCCCAGAGAGTGGGGCTATTGCTGGTTCGCTAGAAATGCCGATTCCACGCCGCAGGAATGGGCGCGGACGCAGCGCTATAAATTGTATCGCTCGGGTGAGTTCTATGATGTCCAAAACGATGTGCTGGAACACAACCCGTTGCCAAAGGAATCACTCGACGCCGACGCCCAACAGGTCCGCGCTATGCTGCAGTCGGTGCTCGATCGGTTTGAGGATGCATGGTAACATACGTTATCGCAATCAAAAACATCTCTCGACACAATATGACTTTTACAGGCACCGCCAACAGGAAGGTGGTTCTCACCAGTGACAAGTTACTCTTGGCCTATAGGATACCTCTGCCCCCTTTGTCTCTATGCCAATATCCGCGACTCTGATAAAAGGTTGCAAGAATAGGAAGCGCTTTTTATCAATTTTGAGAGCGTTTCAACCTGTAGATGCACCTGTAAATGACCTACCCAATAGACTGTTAACAGTCGCATGAATCAACACATTTGTTCCCCTCGGTTTTGATGAATAAACTCTGGACGTTTTCCCGGAGAAACGACTCCGGGCTCTGGTCTGGCATTCACTTTTTCCCCTCTTGTCTGTTCTCTGGCATAATGATTGCATTTTGAGCTGTTAAATAAGGCACTGTGTCTAGAACAGCAACTGGTGGATGTTAATCTTTTTGTCCGCGGGAACGAAAACGGTTTCTTTATATTCAAGCTGTTGATATTTAATTTTTTATTCTCCTTTAATTTTCCCTGATCCATTACTTTTCCCGTAGCTTGATTCATTCATTGTATCTATCAAATTCCGAAACGATTGTTGTACTCGTTGTTTATTTCACTTGTCATAAAATGATTACAGGATACATGTTTTTAGGTTTGGTTTCACGCAGACAAATACATTTTTCATTGTTTTGGTGTGGATACAATTGTCTTGTTAAAGATATTTTGCTTTCAGCAAGCGGATAAAAGTGTTTGACAAAAGGGGGAGGACTGAAAATTGAGCGAGAGGAGAATGCTATGGTACAAAGAAGAAAAGGACCGAGGGTGACACCCGAGTTGCCAGTAACGATGACAATACCCGGAGAGTCAGATAGTAACACTCCTGTCCGGGGACAGATTGTCAATCTGAGCAAAGGAGGCGCCTGTGTGCGCGTGTCCGGAGATTTTCCTAAAGGGACTGTTTTTTCACTAAATCTGTCTTCCCCCGAAACAAACACAGATGTTCAGATTGACTCCAAAGCCATTTGGAGACAGAGTGCTCTGGATTCTAAAGATCATGAATTTGATTATGGTCTGTTCTTCCTTGATTTGGATGAAAAGGAAGAGGATTTGTTACATTATCTCATCAACCAGTCTTTACGATCAGGTAAAGGAAATGTTGCAGATATCGGCGCTTCGATTTTTGCAAAGTGCTATATGATCCCCCGGTTGTATAGTCTCAAACTGCAAGATGCCTTCATGCGGGAAACTCAGAGTGCTGCTCTACCCAGAATCAAGGCCAGGGGCAAAGAGTTGGTCATGCTCGGGTGTAACAGCTATCTTGGATTGTCAGGGCATCCCAAAGTGCGGCAAGCCATGCGGGATGCTGTTGAACAATATGGTACCAGCACATCCAGTTCACGAATGTTTGGAGGGGGTACCGAGTTGCACAATCAATTGGAAAAGAGATTGGCCGAGTTTGAGGGTGGAGAAGAAGCGATGATCTTCAATGCCGGTTATCTGGCCAATGTCGGCACCATACCGGCCATTGTGGGTAAGGATGATTATATGATCGTCGATGATAAAGCGCATGCCAGTATTATCGATGGTTGCAGCATTTCGAGAGGCACATTTTTGCCTTTTCGGCATAATAATATGGAAGATTTGGAGAAAAAACTACAACGATGTGAACCGGAGGCAAATAAGCTGATCATCACCGAAGGTGTTTTTAGTATGGATGGTGATATCGGACAAATCGATAGCATCGTCGAGTTGGCAAAAAAGTATAATGCCGCCACGTTGGTAGATGATGCCCATGCTACAGGTGTCCTGGGTGAAGGTGGTCGGGGTAGTGCCGAGCATTTTGGCCTCACCGGCCAGGTTGATCTCACCCTCGGCACCCTTTCCAAGTCTCTTGCTGGATTGGGTGGATTTGTTATCGGCAAAAAAGAGGTGATTACCTATCTGCGCTATGCAGCGAGATCGTATATGTTTAGCCTGAGTTTACCGATCCCCATCGTCTCCGGACTTCTTGCGGCCCTGGATGTCGTCCAGGATGAGCCCCAATTGCGAACCCATCTGCGTCGAAATGTAAACTATCTTCGCGACGGATTGAACCAATTGGGCTTTAACACCGCAAAAGCAGAGGCCGCTCTCATTCCGGTGGTGATCGGAGATGATGCCAAGACCAGTCGGGCGACCACATTGCTGGAAGAACTGGGTGTTTTTGTCAATGCCGTTGTCTACCCTGCTGTGCGCAAACGGGAATCTCGGTTGAGACTTACCCTTATGGCCACGCATACTCTGGAGGATCTGGATATGGTCCTGTGGGCGTTTGAAAAAGCGGATAAAAAGCTGGGATTGGTCAAGAGATCATAGGAGAGCGAGTCTGGTCGTTCCACTTGCCAGGCATTTTTACTTTTTCATTTCTATTCTGACCCGTTGCCCCATTCGTATCTATGGGCAATGGGTCTTTTATTTTCTGTGAACGATTATATAAACTGTTTTATGATTTCATAATCTTCCTTGCATTTTTTATATTATTGTTCAACTGTGTCCGGTTTGTCAACCGGGCACCAGTGATTATTGTTTATTATTATATGGATCTGTATTGGCTATCGGAACGAGTGATCAGGGGCCATCTGAAAATTTTTTTATCCATTCGTCCTGCTGGCGGTGGTTCGGAGTCAGGTACAAGTTCAGTTTTCATACCTTTGACCGAAATACGGTAAAGCAGAGGGCGGTAAACGTATCTATAGAAAGGGAATGGTATGAAAACAATTTTTTTGTGGATTGGCATGGGAATGCTCATACTACTCATGCTGCTCAGCTGTGCACCCGACCCCAATCCCATGGTCGGGACGCAACCGGAGGTGGGTACGGTGTCCAATTTTTGGATGGGGTTGTGGCATGGTTTCATCACGCCGGTGACCTTTATCATCTCGCTGTTTTCCGATTCCGTGGGGGTCTATGATGTGCACAACAACGGCAACGGGTACAATTTCGGCTATGTGCTCGGCCTGATGATCATCTTTGGCGGCAGCGGCAACGGCGCCGGTCGCTCGGTGTGCAAAGAGTGACCGGGTATCGACATGTGGACAAGGAGCTGAAAAAAAATCGAAACCGCGGAGATAGTGAGGAACGCGGATCAACGAGAGAACAGAAAAAAAGGACCGATTGATGAGCAATCGAATGATTCTATTGTGGATGGTTACCGTGCTTGTGGTGTCAAACGGGTGTCAGCCAGACAACGAACCCAGATCACACGCGTTGGTCATTACCAGTGATTTCAACAGCGTGCGGCGGTGTCACACCCTGGAAGAGGTGCATCAGGTGGCACGGACTATAATCTCCGCCGATCCAGATATCCTGGCCATGGATGCCGCCTCTCCTGATATGGTTAATTTCAGAGGTGGGCCCGGAGCGTTCATCCCGGGCAGTGCCTTTGATGCGCTGTTCGAGCATGGCCATGATCCGTATGGCATCATGGTGGATACGCTGCGAAATCACGGCATCTGCGTGATGGCCAACATCCGGATGAACGACCACCACGGTCGGGAGGTCTACTGGACGCCGTGGGAGCGCGAGCACAAAGAGTGGTCACTGGGCACCGATACCGGAGCCCGGGACTGGAAATCCATCGGCGCCCTGCGGCACATGGACTATGCGCAAGCCGGGGTGCGGGAGTACCGTCTGGCCATCCTGGAAGCCATTCTGGACCGCTACCCGGTGGACGGCATCCAGCTGGATTTTGGCCGCACCGCGCCGTTTGTGTCCGAGCCCAGGCAGGAGAATGGGATCCATATGACCGGCTATGTCCGGTCTGTTCGCCGTTTGCTGCAGGACGCTGCCCGAACACGGAACCGGAAGGCACCCTTGATGCTGGGCGCTCTGTTGCCATGGGACCTCGAATTCTGTCGGAACCAGGGGCTGGATATCAAAACCTGGATCGACGAGGGCCTGGTGGATTATGTCTCGCCGGGCGAGTGGTATTACGCGGACTGGAACATCCCGCTGGATGCGTGGCGGGGCCTCACGGAGGGGTCTTCCTGTCAGCTCTATCCCTTTACTCCGGGAAATGTGTCGCCCTATCAGGAATTTGAATATGGTGAACAATCCCTGTTGGGAGACAATCGGGTGCTGAATCCAGCCAAAATCCGGGCCCTTGCGGACAATTTCATGGCCCAGAATCCGGACGGGTTTGCGTTTTATAATTTCTATGTCTTTGATTTCGGCGAGTATTACCCGCAGCTACGAACGTGGACCACGCCGTCACAGAGCCGGGGAGGATCCCGGCACTATTTCAATGCCAGACGCCTGTTGTATCAATCCAATGAGCGGGAGACCTTTGATCTGGGAGTTGCGTTTGAACGCTATCCGTTGACGGCAAGAGGAGACACGGTCCGAATTCCCTTCCGGTTCTCCTCGGATCTGTTTCGCTCCCGGGCTATCCTTCGCTGTGCGATCAAGGGTAGAATCGAAGCAGAGGATCTGGCCATTCGTATGAATGCTTCAGCCCTCGAATGTGACAGCCTGTGGGTCCGGGCGATAGAACCGGACAGCGGGGAGGCGTTTGATGCGACGATCTGGCAGGGCACCCTGGCCATGCCGCCGTTGCAACCGGGAATGAACCACCTCGAATTCGAGCCGCTCCGGTCTCCACCGAAACCCGAAGGCTGGCGTGTGGGCGAATTTGAAGTCGTGGTGCACCCCCTGGATTGAAATACAGTGCCGTCGCGTCAGAATGTCTTGCGTGTGGAAAAAATTTGTTTATTTTATATAGAGGTCTCCGGTGGCTCTTTCGGAGTCTGTCCATCATGACAGCATGGCTGTCAGATGATCATCGACTGATGTCGTTACGCGGAAACAAACCAAAAATCCGCATCGATCTGTGGAGAAAGGAGAGTGGTTATGGCTGAAAAGCCTGCCGTAGGATGTGCCCGTCCGACCGGAGGTGTGGTCGGACAAAAAGAGGCACCCAAAGACGAAGCCATAGAAACAACTCCATCAAAAGAGGAGGCGAGAACCATGATCCAGGTTGGAAAACCCGCCCCTGATTTTGAAGCACCCGCCTATCACAAAGGTGAATTTACCTCTGTCAAGTTGTCCGAACATCTGGGCAAGTGGGTGGTCTTGTGCTTTTATCCGGGCGATTTTACCTTTGTCTGAGCGACCGAAGTATCGGCGGTCGCCGATTCTTATGATAAATTTCAAAACCTCGGTGTTGAGGTATTGTCCATGAGTGTGGACAGCATGTTCGTGCACAAGATGTGGAACGACAACGAACTCTCCAAAATGGTCGACGGCGGCGTTCCGTTTCCCATGATGTCGGATGGTGGTGGCAAGGTGGGTACCGCGTATGGTGTCTATGATCCGGATGCCGGCGTGGAAAACCGCGGTCGTTTTCTCATCGATCCGGATGGTGTGGTCCAGGGCTTTGAAGTCCTCACGCCGCCGGTGGGTCGTAACGTGTCCGAGACCTTGAGGCAGATCGAGGCGTTTCAGCTGGTCCGCAAGAGCAAGGGCAGCGAAGCCACCCCGTCAGGATGGAAACCCGGCAAGATGACCCTCAAACCCGGTCCCGACCTTGTCGGCAAGGTGTGGGAGGTCTGGAAACCCGAGATGGCTTCCGATTAAATATCGGCTGAACATAATCTTCCGCGTAGCTGTTATATCCGTTCTTCCCGGTGAACGCCTTCGTGTTCACCGGGAAGCGGTATTCCTCCCAACCTCCTCTAAAGACCGTATTCCTCTGGAATCCATTTTGCCGCTTCCAGCATCGGCATCATCTGCTCGATGAATTGACTCTCGTCATCGGGGATCTGATGCAGTTCCTCGCGCATGCGGTCTATCCATGCTGTTTCGCGTTCCGGAACCGAGAGCTCGCCGGTCTCGATTGCCGATTCTATCACGTCCAGGGCTTTCAATCCTCCCCGCACCGCGGCCTGCAGATGGGTCTGGCTCTGCACCATCTCCGCGGCGATGGTGACCACCGGTTCCGGAGCCAGAATCAGGGCCTGGGGATCGAGATGAATGTCCGACTCGATCAGCAGGTGCTGATAATCCAACGCCGTGGATCCGCCTGCCATCAGGGCGCGGTTGAACAGACGAGCATCATATTCCAGCTGTTCCAGGGCGGCGGTGGGTGCCATCCCGCTCAACAGTTTGATATTCTGGATCGATTCATTGCTCCACAGATCCGCACAGGCTCCCGCCACATTGCCCACGCGGCTCAGATGGGCCCCGGCGGACATGCGTCCCTCCATGGAGATGGGGATGCCGGCGATGGCTTTGAGATAGGGACCCTCATAGCCGCAGTCCTTGTCCGGACCCAACGCCCCCTGTTCCACCGCCACCAGTGTCCGCACCACGGACACCACCCGCACCAATGCCGAAAAGACTGCGGGAATATATCCCTTTTCCGCCATGACCATGGCGGTGTTGGCAAATCCGCAGGCCGTGTCTCCTCCCGGAACGACATCGGTCCTGCGAGCGATCTCTGTGATCCGTTGCCAGAGAAACTGCATGTCGCGTACCCCCAACACCGCCAGGGCAAAGACCATCCCACGGGTGTCGCACATCATCAGCGCATCGTCGAACACCTCCTTGCCACCGGTGCTCTCGATGGAGAGCAGGTCGCCCCCGTTTTTCGCTCCGTCTTCAAACAGCTCCATCATCGTGTCCAGGTAGGCGCTGCTGCGCATCTTTGGCGGTCGCTCGTAATCCCGCAGATCGTTTGGCGTCAGTCGCAGCTCGCTCTTGAATCCGTGATGAGTGTAATTCTCTTCACAGATATCGTTCATCACCTTGACCAACTCCACGCCATATCGCGGTTCCAGCGTCATCTCCAGCAGCGCTTCGAACTCGAGCACCAGACCCGGCGATTCCAGTTGCCGGGCGCGTTCCAGGGCGTCTGTGGCAATCTGAGCATACTGCTTTTTGATGTCCTCGAATGTCGAGTCATTGATTTCCATGGAAGAGAGAGTAAAGTTTAGCTCGGGGTAAACCGTTCCTCCACCGATGTTCAGCCCCCGTCGGGTGGTGACCGGTGACGGCGCAGTGCCGAAGATCAGATTGTGAGGATCACGTATCGCCAGTTTATTGAACATTTTTGTCCTCCCGCCGAATGGTTGGCATAAATTAAAAATTAAAACCGGATTGCCCGGGGACGGACCGGATACCGCCCTCAGGATCTCCCCTGACCGTCAGCGGTCATCGGGTGTAGATAAAGCAAATGTTTTTTTTATATAGATGCCACGATAAAGTCGTGGACTGTGCCGGGATGGTGCAATTTGCAGCACACGATGGTCTCCTTACCCGCTAGCGTCTTGTCGTACCGTTATCATCCCTCTAGCTGCGGCATGACTCTGATTCCGGCCACAGACTCTAAATCTGTCTGATCGTGTCCGTGTGTAATTTTTTGGTATCTTTTTACATATATTGTTCGTACATTGGAGGTTGTTTTTAACCCCATGAAACACGAGACACAACAGAGG
>CAYPUH010000076.1:1794-15662 GCA_964413725.1 uncultured Cytophagia bacterium | reverse complement strand
GGGTGAAACGGAGCGGAGTTGATTTCGGCTCCATTGATGGGGAGCCCTCTAATATCTTTGTGTTGATATTGACCCCGGAGAACAAGCATACACCGTTTCTCCACTTTTTGTCTGAAATTAGCCGTGCGTTCAGCGACCCGGATACCCGTGAACAGGTTCTTTCTGTCGAGGATCGGAGCAAGCTTTACGAGTTTCTGACAAAACTGGAAAAATAGCGTCCGTTATCTTTACGGCAATAAAAAAAGGTTAGCTGTTAATACAGCTAACCTTTTTTTATGTGTCGGGGTGGAGAGATTCGAACTCTCGACTTCCTGCTCCCAAAGCAGGCGCGCTAACCGGGCTGCGCTACACCCCGGGATATATCAGATTTGCTATCATATCATGGATTTTGGCCAGAGCCCGGCCTCGATGGCTGATGGCATTCTTTTCTTCTATCGACATCTCTGCGAATGTTTTCTCATAGCCGGGTACCCAGAATATGGGATCATAACCAAAGCCTTTGGTGCCGCGGCGCTCGTTGACAATAATACCGTTACAAATTCCATCTACACGCTCGGTGTCTTTGCCATCGGTCAGGACCATAACCGTCCGAAATCGGGCGGATCTTTCAGAGTCCGGAATGTCACTCATCGCCTGCAATAGTGTGTCGACATTGTCCTCATAGGTGGCGTTGGGACCTGCGTATCGACTGGAATAGACTCCCGGTGCTCCATCCAGCGCATCAACTTCAAGACCGGTATCATCGGCCAGAGCGATCAGTCCCGTTGCCTTTGCCAGTTCCATTGCTTTCTTTTCTGCGTTGCCCTCAAGGGTCGGGCGGTCTTCAATGACGTCGGGAATAGAATCGATTTGATCCGCAGAGATGATTTCTATATCAAGGTCGGACAGGCTGTGTCGAATCTCTTTGACCTTGTCCGGATTTTTGGTCGCCAACAGCAATGTGTCAAAAGAATTCATCTATTGCAACAGATCCGTATTCTCACACTTGCAAATAGGGACCATGCGTTGTTTGAATCGATAACCGGTTTCCATTTCATTCTTGACCGCTTCAACGTGCATAAGATTGTTCACCACCTCACCACATTTGGGGCAGTGCTTGGCACCTCCGGACGAGGATTTGGCAACTTTGGCTGCAAAACTTTGATTCTTTGCCATACGTAAACTCCTTCGACTGTATATCTGTTTCGCTACTCTGTATCATGACTTTGATGAGGGCAAACAAGCCCTTACAGTTCTGTAAACATCCACCGCACTGCGTATCATGATTATTTCGTATCAGGCCTGAATTTACATGTCAACAAAACAGATTCACTGGTGTCCGGTTACCGGGCACCAGCCAAGTTAACTATATAATAAACAACAATGATTTCGTAACATTCAATTCAAGTCGATTCTGTTTTTCGATTAACACAATAAATTGATTTTAATAGAATTGTTGCGGGGTGTCCGGTCGTTTGACCGGACACTAGTGAAACAGAATATAATTTAATAAAAAAATATAAAAAGTCAATGGAAAAAGAAAAGGTTTAACAGGATGGTTTTTCTTTGGCTTTTTATCTGGATCTCTGACAGACTGGATGAACGTTACTGGACTATTGATCGTAATGAGGACAGTTCGTTTTCCAGACGTTCTATGCGCTGCAAGATCCACTCTTGGTAGAGTTGGTCTTTAGATATGGAGAGGTTTGTTTTTTCTCGTGACAGTTTTACGTGATGCTGGGTAGAAAAGGTCTGTGGATACAGAGTTGAATTGACTGTGGAGGGCTTTGAAGGGGGGTGGGCTTGAAGTGTCACCCGTGTGGTGTGTACGCTGTCGGCATCTGTCCGACGATAGTGGAATTCGATGCTATCGTTGGGCTGATGACTTTGTATAAAGGTGGCCAGTTGAAGCACATTATCGATAGTCTGCTCATTCGCACGGATTAAAATATCGCCCTTGTGAAGGCCTGCTTTTGCTGCGGGACTGTTATCCGTCACCTCGTGAAGGATAACCCAACCTGGATGTTGCGGCATATCAGCCGCTTTAACACCCATCCATGCGCGACGAGAGGTGATGCCGTTCAGGATATCCCGGGTTTTTTGCTCCACAATGGAAGCGGGAAAGGCCAACGCTCCGCCACTGCCCAGGACCGGAAAGTTCATCTGATTGTCCTTATTGATGGTACTGATCTTGGCCGCGAGAATACCCACCAGTTGACCTCTTGTATTAAAGACCGGTCCTCCCACACTTCCTGCTGTTACCTCGGTGGAAATTTGTAAAAGACCGTCGGGACGGGTCCCATTGATCACCCCCATGGCAACCGCAGGAGAGATACCGATAGAATTGCCCATAATCGTGACCCAGCAACCGGCGCGCAGTGGTTCGGAATCTCCGATGCGTGCTGGTGACAATTTGGCGTCGGCAGCCTCGAGTTTGATCAGAGCAAAGCCGAAATCGGGTTCCGACCCCACAAATCGTCCTCGGTATTCTGTTCCATCAAATAGCTGGACATTGATATTTTTACTGCCTGTAACGATGCTGGCACGGGTTAATATGTGTACGGAATCGATGACGATACCACTGCCGATATTGGTCACGACGAACTGAGAGGAATCCGATGATATTAGTTGATTTTGAGTGACTGGGTGTGAGGCAGAAACGGTGACCACTGATGGTTTTACCCGTTCTACCAAATTGAGTACTTCCTTTTCCAGGGACGCCAACAGCGAGGGCTGTTGAGCCGAAGCCGGTGACAAGACTGTTAAAATACAAAAAAGAGTTTTAATCGAAAGGCGCTTGATAAACCACATAATCAGATCTAGATTTAAAATTCAACCGTTCTGTTTGCTTGATTAATGGTAAAGGTTTGAGTTCTGACACGTTGTAGTCCTTGGGGCGTCGTGCTGTCTTGTTTAGTTTCAGCGCTATGGGGGGGGGCAGTGTCCCGTGTGTCCGCCTCTGGTGAGCCTTCAGGAAAATCCGAATACACCACGTGCTCGATCATGTAATTTTTATACTGTCCGTTGCTGGATGGGGAGGGGTTCTGCACGGGATTTACCAAGGGCGCAATCGAGGAGCCCATCATGGTATCGGCCGCTTCGAGCTGTTGATTCACCTGCGGTGCTTGTGTCGTTCTACCGACGAAGAGACCTATGGAGACAAAAAAGAAAGCCATCGCTGCAAACCCTATCATTCGAACTGCTGGACGAGGTTGCAAAAGAGATGAGAACAGGGTAGAGGATCTTTCTTCACGCCTCATTTGGGCTCTCAGTACGGTTTTGAACGTACCAGACGCACTTGCTTTTGAAAGTGACCTCAAATCCTTTGTGAGGGTTGTGATTTTTTGCACTCGATCCATGGTCCGGGGATCACGAAGCTCACGGGATTCGAAGTCCTGTCGATCCTCATCAGACAGGGTACCATCGAGATAATCAGCAAGTTTTTTTAAGGTCTTTCCACTGTACCAAACTCTCATCAACACCTCTTAGCTGGGTGATGTTTCTTTTTTCGATTCGCGATCCATGATCGATTCAAGCTTTTCCTGCAGTTTAAGCCGTGCACGATTTAATCTGGATTTTACCGTCCCCAACGGAGCCTTTATTATACTACCGACTTCCTCGTAAGAAAGTTCCTGAATATCTCGCAGAATGATGACCTGACGAAAACGGGGAGGCAATTCTTCAATAGCCTTTTGAATATACTTTTCCTTCAACGCCGTATCCGCAACCTGCGCGGTGTCGGCATGCTCATCTTCGATCTCGTATTCTTTCTCATCAAAGCCCATGGTGGATATGGACACGAGTTTCCGCCGTTTTCGTTTGCGAAGTTCCGTTTTGGCCAGATTGCTGGCAATGGTATAGATCCATGTCGAGAACTTGGCAATCTCTCGATACGCGTGCTTTTTTCGATATAAGCGGAGGAAGGTCTCCTGAACCACATCCTCTGCTTCCTGGGTATTGCCCAGGTACCGATAGGAAAAGTTGTACAGTTGGTCCTTGTATCGATCCACAATCATATCAAATGCGACCACATCCCCCTCT
This sequence comes from uncultured Cytophagia bacterium, assembly GCA_964413725.1. Classification (GTDB taxonomy): domain Bacteria; phylum Zhuqueibacterota; class Zhuqueibacteria; order Residuimicrobiales; family Oceaniaggregativiventaceae; genus CAYPUH01. The sequence goes on along the minus strand of CAYPUH010000076.1, from coordinate 11,642 downwards.
TGGAATCGGCGGATCAACTGTTCGTCTGTAGGAGAATTGTTATGTCTGTCGTTGTTAATTGTTTCGCCCCTCTGCTGCTTATAAGCCAATACCTGTAAAAAGTTCCGCATTACTTTATGATTTTTCAAACGCAAACCAGATTCCAGTCAACAGACCGGGAGTCTGTGTAAACGGAATCCAATCAAACCCTCTGGTTGCAGCTATTCTGTTCGTGGATGCTGACATTGTCTACTGAATCGAATCGACATCTTGCTGAATGACGCGTATTCAGTGCTTCCTTCAGGATACAGGGCTCCATCGGTATTCCTATCCATTTGCCCCGGTTTTGGAATACGCCAGATGTATTTTGACAAGGAGTATTTCCAATACCAAGCCAGGCTTTTGATAACTGGTTTTGAGCTGCTCATCCGCTTCCATCAGATATCGAAAAACCGCATTTAATTGCCTTCGTCCGACTTTTTGCGCCTGCTGACGATATTGTTTTAGAAAAAACGGATGCAGTTTTAATTCTTTGGCCATCTCTTTGTCGGCCAGCCGCTGGCTCTGTAATTCCTTCAACTTTGATAAAATATAATAATGTCTGATCAACATCGCAAGCATTCCGACAGGAGATTCGCCCATCTGGATCATTTGGCTGAGGATATGCAGGCTTCCGGGCAAATTCCGTCCTCCGATAGAATCACAGAATTCAAATATATTGTATGATTTAGAGGTCCCAACCACTGCCTCTACTTGGGCAACATTTAGTTGTTTTTCATCGCCGATGGATAATAGTATTTTATCGATTTCTGCGGAAAGAGCTCGTAATGAGTTGCCGGTGCTTGCATGCAACAGTCTTATTGCTTCCGGTGTGATTTCCCGGCCACGCGATGCCATATAGGAGCGAATCCAGTCGGGTATTTGATTGTCATACAGAGGTTTTGTTTCTACCACCACGCTGTTATTTTTGATGCGTTTCCATGACTTGTCCTTGCCATCGATCTTGGATGCGGTCAAGATCAGTATGGTTGAAGGTGCTGGTTTTTCGACATAGGATGCAAGAATGTTTAGGTTTTTTTTGATCAGATTGGCACTTTTTAGCCGAACCACACGGCGTTGCGCCATCATTGGAAAGGCGCTGGCAATATTGACGACTTGAACGGGATCAACTTCATTCCCGTACAAAATATCCAGATTAAAGTCTGTCTCTTCCGGTTCCAGTGCCTTTGGAATCAGATCCGCAACCAGCTCCTCGAAGAGATAATCTTCGTCGCCGTAAAATAAATAGACCGGTGCAAAGGTCTTTTTATTCCAGGTTTTTTTTAAATTTGATATCTCGTCCTTCACGAAGGATCTCCTTGATAACCGTACTCGCGACCGGCGCAAACTTTGCACGAACCGGAATGGTATTTATTCTATAGAGTGTTTGCAAACATCGATGAACGACTGAATGAGCTTTTGGCTTGGTTCCGTCTCCGGTGATCCTTCCGGATGCCATTGTACACCCAGCGCAAAGCGTGTTCCGGGGATCTCTATAGCTTCAATGACCTCATCATCGGCCCGGGCGGTTACGACCACATCTTGACCACAGGTCTTGATAGCCTGATGATGTGAAGTGGTGACCCTAAAACGGCGTTCGCCGATGATATCATAGAGCCGGGAATGTGGCTCCAGAGTAACCCGGTGGTGGTTCCAGTCAGGACCGGGAGGCTTTTTGTGGTCAATCGATGAGCGCCTCTGCAACGGTAGATCCTGATAGAGTGTACCCCCGCGGGCAACATTCAACATCTGACACCCCCTGCAAATCCCCAGAATCGGGAGGTCCTGTTGCAGGGCCAGTCGGATTAATTCCTTTTCATAGGTGGTTCGCAATACATCTGTTTTCCATTCGTTACTTAGAGGGTCTTCACCATATTGCCGCGAATCGACATCGTCACCACCCGTCACGATTAGACCATCCAGACGCTCGAGAAGGGCTGGAATGCGGTTTGTGTTGTTCTGCGTAGGACAAAACACCAGGGTGGCCTGTTGATCGGCCATATAGTCGATATATTCAATGTTTTGAAATTGAATGGTTTTTCCGACAGCAATGGATCGATCATCGGTGGCGGGACTGGAATCCAGTGTCATACCAATTAACGGTCTGTGGTTCATGGTCAATCTCTCACATTATAGTGCCAAAAGTCCGAGTAAACCAATGATCAGGCAATAGGGTGAAAACCAATACAACTTTCCTTTTTGGACGATATGGAGCAAGGCCTTTATCGCCACGGTACCGGATAAAAAGGCAACCAGCGTTCCCAGGGCCAGCAGGCCCAGCTGCGCGCTGTTGATGCCTGTGGTCGCAATTTCTGCTGATTTGAGAATCGTCGCACCAAGGATGGCCGGGATTGACAGGAGAAATGAGAAACGGGCGGCCTGGTCGCCACTGACTTTGAGAAAAAGACCGAAACTGATCGTAGAACCCGAGCGGGAGATACCCGGCAGTATTGCCAACGCCTGGGCGAACCCCATCACGATTGTATTTTTTGTCGTCAAAGGTCTGTCTGTATGGTTTACATACAATGTGGCGAACAGTATGGCTGCCGTGACCAGTAGCATGCCACTTGCAAACCTGGGATCGGAAAACGCATTTTCGACCGCAGATTCAAACAGCAAACCCACCACCACAGCCGGAATCGTTCCCAGTATGATAAAGAACAACAGTCGGATCGATGCGTCCTCTGCCCAATCCCGGGCACAGGTTTGAGGTGATTTCAAGCATCGGAAGGCACTCTGAATCAGATTGAGGATATCCTTGCGAAATATCAATACAACTGACAGCAGTGTTCCAAAGTGGACAAACACTTCAAAAACAATGCTGGGTTCCCGGATTCCCAATATCGCTTTTCCAAGAACGAGGTGGCCCGAGCTGCTGATCGGCAAAAATTCGGTCAATCCTTGAACAAGCCCCAAAAGGATGGCGTTAACCACATTCATGTCCTGCTCCCGTTTTCCTGAGTCGCTCCGATAGTGGTATCATGCTCTTGTCGAGTTCCGGATCCGCACGGCTGTCGTTACCCGTTTCTCCACCCCTGTTAGACATTCTTTTAAACGCCTCATGTCTTGCGGTGTTGATACCGTTTCATGTCCGATTTCAAAAGACGCGGTTTTCGCGTGTGAGCGCACATTGCCTGGCAGAATCAAGTTTCAGAAATGAAATCCTGTCCAACTCGAAAATCGCATACGGGTGTATACTCTCGAGTATCCGGTTTCAAAACTGAGTACCAGTGTAAACATATAATTTATTAAAATGATTAGAGGAATTCAAGGGAAATAAAGGTAGGGGGGGGTAAAAAAAAGGCCCCGGAACACGAGGCCTTTGAGTTTATAGTGGGTCTATTTCAGCGCATATGTCACACCCACCATCAGCGACAGATAATCAAGATCTCCGAGGGTATATTTGGCTTCCGCGATTCCGGTGAGGGTCGGGGACAAAGGCATGCTGGCACCACCGACGAGATGAATACCGATATCGGTAGAGGTGTCGCTGTCGTCCTCGATGTTGAAAAATTCATTTTGCGGACCATCATACTCAAAGCTTGCGCGGCCGATTTCCAGCCCCAGTCCGCCACCCGCATAGGGGGTAAAGCTACCGTCCATTTCGAACATGTATTTGGCAATGGCTGAAACACTGATTACAGAAAAAGTGGTTTTAATTGTCGTGCCAAATCCGGATTCCTCATAGGTTTTTCCCCAATAATCAACGGCTCCAAACAGCCCAAGATTGGGCATAATGGTACCCAAGTCCGCGTGCAGACCGAAACCAATGGTGTTGTCAATGGGATCTTCAGGCATTACAAAACCCACTCGTGCACCAACGCCGTTGAATCCGAGATTGGCCTGCCCCATAGAGACTCCGACAAGCAATAGGGAAAGTGCAAGTGTAGCAAGTGCCTTCTTCATAGTGTCCTCCGTTTTCTATAGTGTTATGTTGGTGTAGCGGTATCTAGAGATATAAAGCTAGAAACAGGACGATCATAAAATTTATTCCTTTTCAAAGCCGGTTTACAGAAAAATGAAAAAAGTTTTGCAAAAAAAAGACGCAGTTCCTTTAAAAAACTGCGTCTTTTAAGCACGTTGCGAGTGGTGTCTCGTTATGGCGAAGCTGTGAGATTAGCTTTTGGAGGATTTTGTTTTCTGAGTAGATTTTAATTTGGCAACTTCTTTTTGTAGCGATACAACCTGTTGCTCGAGTTGGTCACATTTTTTATCAATGTTTTCGATCTTTTCCAACTCTTTTGGCCGGAAGCGATCCATGGCTTCTTTGATGCGTTCGTCGATCCATTTCTGTGTTTCCTGGGATTTGGCTTCAGCCTTGTCCATGAATTCTCGCACCATCCTGGATTGTTCATCTTTGGAAATTTCACCTTTTTCAGCCAGATCATCGATCATCTCTTCCACACGTTCACGTGTCATGGACAACAGACCCAATCCCACAAGTACACCTTTACGAAAGACGGATTCCATTTTTTAACTCCTTTTTGGATTCATTATTCTTGTTCCGTTTCAATCTGGTCTTCGGGAGGAAAGAGACGAATGATATTACCGTCACGGAATTCAAGAATATTGAATGATTGATTGACCCGTTCGCCTCTGCTGAATGAAACAGCACCACCCAGGACCGGTAATTCTTCAATACTATTTAAATGACGGACAATTGCTTCGGGTTCCCGTTCTCCGGAATCAACAGCGTGGATAAGCAGATTCATGGTATTATATCCATAAACTGCCATCATGCCGGGTGATTTGCCGGTTACAGTTCGAAAACTATTCTTAAATTGTTGATAGTCTCGGTCAATTTCAGATAAATAATAAGCGGAGATGAATACGGTATTGTTCACATAGCTGCGGTGCCGACGTAATGTCTCGGCATCGCTCCAGTATCTACCCCCTAACGCACGTGCCTGAATATTGTAAAGTGCCAGTTGAGGAGCGATAATGGAGATGTCTTCCTGATAAATCGGAAAAAAGAAACCGTCGATACTGGTGACCGGAATATCGGTGGTTTCCAACAAGCCTTCATCATCCTCAGACTCTTCAATGGTGTTCCGGTTGAGAGCTGCAAAAACAGAATCGATACGACCGGTGGTTATGGATAATCCTGCTGCTTCCAGGCTGTCGCGAAACGTATAACGAAATCCGGACTCCCGGATGGTCATAAATTGACGCTGCAGGTCCTGAGTTCCCGGATAGTACCACTGCTGAGAAATGATGCGGCCGCCCAATTCATCGATCATCGAGGTGAACGCATCCGTCATGGCATAACCATATTCGTCCGCAGGTGCCAGCGTCGCAAATGTCTGCATGTCGAGGGTTTGCAGGGCAAACTTTGCCATTTCTTGGCCCCGTGTTTCCAGGTCGCAATTGGCCTGGAAGATCTGATCTCCAATGGAGGCAATACCATTATCTGAGGAGACCGGAATCAAGGCCGGGACTGAACTTTTGGTGGCGATACCGGCCAGTGCCGCTGATGGGCTGCCCTCCAATTCACCGACGATGATTGCAATGGGTTCCTGGCTGAGTTCGAGAGAAGATCTCACCGCATCCACAGCACGTCCACGCGAGTCCTTTAACACGATTTGAATCTCTGGTATGGATTTTTCTCGTTCGTGGAGTGCAAATGCAAGCCCCCGCAAAAAGTCCTTGGCTTCAGATGCAAAATAGCCTGTCAGGGGCAATATCACACCGATCCGAACCGGATAGGAGAGAGATTCCACAGGGATTTCGTTGACTTTTTCAGCCGCTCTGGCGATACGGGGTTCGGGATTCATTTTGAGAAGGCGGGAAACCAGTTGATCCCCTTGCTGCTTCTGTCCGCGGCCATAGTGAGCCAATGCCCGCCACAACAACAACAACTGTCGAGTCCGAGGGGTTGAGTGACGGTCCTCCAATTGTTCGAGATCGGACGGTGATATACCCATGGCCAGAATCCTGTTGGCCAATTCGATAGACCTGTCGGTAAGTTTTGTGCGGTCGGGATTTTCTAGAACCCATAGAACATGATCCAATGCCTCAATATAGTCTCTCTGCTTGCGATTGAGCTGTGCCTGCAGATAGTGTGCATCGGGGCGGTACCTGCTGTCCGGATAGTGCGTCAGCAATGTGGTGGCATACTGTTCAGCATCTCCCCATTGACCCAGTTTGTCCAGTGTTTTGGCCAGCATGAAAGTACTGGCTGTCAGTTGAGATCTGTGGCTCGGGTCGGCGACCAGGAGCAGAAATTTCAGTTTTGCCTCTTCGTATTGTTGATTTCGGTAGAGGATCAGGCCCTGGTTAAAGAGATCCTCTGTATTCTCTGAGATAGATTGTGCGGAGACGGGTAACCAGCCCGTCGTGCCCAACACCAGCCATCCTGTAAAAACGATAGTCATCCAACGCTTCACTCAGCCCTCCAAATCGTTTGATTGTTTGACTCTGAACCGTCAGGGTGCTATTCCCACTCGATGGTGCTAGGGGGTTTTGAACTGACATCATAGACCACCCGGTTCACTCCCTTGACCTCATTGATGATTCGATTGGATATGTGTGCGAGAACCTCGTGAGGGATGTCTGCCCAATCTGCTGTCATTCCGTCCAGACTGGTAACCGCACGCAGGGCAACAGCATTCTCATAGGTTCGTTCATCCCCCATCACTCCAACGGTCTGAATCGGTAGCAAAACGGCAAAGGCCTGCCAGATATCATCATACAAACCGTTTCGATGTAATTCCTGGATAAAAATATGATCGGCGTCACACAGAATTTCGAGTTTTTCGCGGGTAATATCCCCCAGAATACGTACTGCCAATCCGGGGCCGGGAAACGGATGGCGTCTCAGAATGCGTTCAGGAACTTTTAATTCTCCACCCACTCTTCTGACCTCATCCTTGAACAATTCCCGCAAGGGTTCGATGAGTGAAAAGCCCATTTTTTCGGGAAGTCCTCCCACATTGTGATGCGATTTTATGGTTGCAGAGGGTCCTTTTGTGGATACACTCTCGATAACATCGGGATAGAGCGTGCCCTGTACCAGAAATTCGATCGCACCCAGCTTTTCTGCTTCGTTTTCAAAAACCTGAATGAATTCACCGCCAATAATTTTTCGTTTTTGTTCCGGATCGGTGACATCGTTCAGCTTTTTCAGGAATTGGGTACTGGCATCCACCATTTTAAATTCAAATGGAGCGTCCTGATAGTCCCGCATAACCTGTTCGGCTTCATTCAGGCGCAAAAGGCCCGTATCCACAAAGACACACGTCAATCGATGCCCGATGGCTTTTCCAACGAGATAGGCGGCCACCGTTGAATCAACACCCCCACTCAATGCACAAAGTGCGTGACCCTTTCCGATCTGTTGGCGAATCTCGTTGACGGCGGTTTCGACAAACGAGGCTGCGTTCCAGTTGCCTGAACAGGAACAGATTCTATAGACAAAATTGCTCAGTATCGTTTTTCCCTGGTGAGAATGAACAACTTCCGGGTGAAACTGGATCCCAAAGATTTCTTTATGTTTGTGACGAATAGCTGCAATGGGTGCATTTTCAGTATGTGCAATGGTTTTAAACTCATCACCCAGACCGGTAAGGTGGTCCCCATGACTCATCCAAACGTGCGAGCCTTGTTCCACCTCTGTCAAAAGGTCGGAGGAATCGTCGACATTCAGCGATGCCCTGCCATATTCACGCCGCACCGCCGGATCCACCTGACCTCCGAATTGATAGGCGATGAGCTGGAGGCCATAACAAATTCCCAGAATGGGAACACCCATCGCAAAGATAGCCGGTGAGGGGTGAGGTGCATCGGGGGCATAAACGGAGGACGGCCCCCCGGATAGAATGATACCACGAGGAGAGAGAGCGGTGATCTCTTTCAACGGTGTATTGAACGGCTTGATTTCCGAATAGACACCGAGCTCTCGTACACGCCTGGCGATCAGTTGGGTATATTGGGAGCCAAAATCAAGAATCAGAATGCGTTCTTTGGGTTCCATAGTCTCTAAAAGGGTTTGTTCAAATTCCACTGTTTGAGTTTTTCCAGATAGGCATAGTATGTCAGGTCGTAATGAACCGGTGTAATGCTGATTCTGTTGTTCAGAATAGCACGATCGTCGAAATGGGTTTCCGGCTCGATGTTGAGCTTTTCACCTGTTAGCCAATAGTATTTTATATTTCTCGGATCGGTTCTGACGTGATATTCTTCACTATAATTGGCCATTCCCTGTTGCGTGATTTCCACGCCTTCAATGTCAGAAGCCGGCACAGGAGGAACATTGACATTCAGATACACACCTTTGGGCATGGTCTGTTCAAGCAAATGCGGAGCGAGATATTGGGCAAAGTCGGCTGCGGCAGAAAAATCCGGATTACGGAACGTTGCCAGCGAGATCGCAAAGGCGGGAATCCCCAGAATCGCTCCTTCAGTAGCGGCAGATACCGTTCCCGAATAGATCGTATTGATCCCCGTATTGGCGCCAAGATTGATTCCGGAAACCAGCAGATCCGGCTTGGTCTCATCTTTCATGAGAGCCCAGTATGCGATTTTGACGCAGTCGGCGGGTGTCCCGTTGACGGCATACCCGAAAAACTGTTCGTTTTTATGGTATTCCTTTACTTTCAGGGGATCACTCAGGGTAATGGCATGTCCCACAGCACTCATTTCCGTCAGCGGAGCCACGACACGAACATCTCCCACTTTGGCGAGTGCATTGACCAGAGCTGCAAGACCCGGAGCGTGGATACCATCATCATTGGTGCATAGAATCTTCACATCTTACCTTTCATATCAACGGTTTTCGATTGACAATCCGGAAACCACGCCTTGTATTCGAATGTACGGGAGATCAATGATCACCCGGGAGTGTCAAAAGAAGTCGAGTTTTCGTCGATTCTAGGTATCTCAGACACGGAAAAAAAGCAAAGCAAATCATAGAGCCTGGTTCTCATTTCCTTCCGGGTTACGATCGCATCGACAAAGCCGTGCTCCAAAAGGAATTCAGAGCGCTGAAACCCATCCGGCAAATCCTGGCCGATCGTTTGTTTGATGACCCGCGGGCCGGCGAAACCGATCAAGGCTCCGGGTTCGGCAAGGATAACATCTCCCAGCATGCTGAAACTGGCTGTAACGCCACCGGTTGTGGGGTGTGTCAGGATGGAGATATAGGGCAGTTTGGCATCTGCCAGTTGAGACAACCGTGCCGATGTCTTGGCCATCTGCATCAGAGAGAGTGCCCCTTCCTGCATACGAGCGCCTCCGGATGCGGAAACGATGAGAAGCGGAACTCTCTGTTCCAGGGCTCGATCCACGGCCAGAGCAATTTTATCTCCTACCGCTGAACCCATGCTGCCGCCAATAAATCTAAAGTCCATGACCGCCAGTACCACATCAATCCCCGCAATGCGACATGTGCCGGTACGAACCGCCTCATAGAGTCCGGTCTTGTTGTGCGCATCTTTTAATCGATCGGAATAGCGCTTGGAATCCTTGAATTTGAGTTTGTCCACAGATTGCAGGCGTGTGTTGAATTCCTTAAAGCTGTCCGCATCTGCGATCAATCGGATATATTGATTGCTATCCATGCGAAAGTGGTGATCGCATTTTGTGCAGATAGAGTTATTACGTTGTAACTCTTTTTTGTAGAGAATTTCCCCACACGATGGACATTTGATCCACAAGCCGTCGGGTACCTGCTTTTTGACCTGAGGTTGCAGTCCGTGTTTAACTCGTTTGAACCACTGCATACACTCTCCAGTATAATATCCAGTCCTATCACTTTAACTGAAATCCCAAACCTGTTTGACCGGCAGAGGATCCTGAGGATCCGCTGTTTCATCCTGTATCAACTCTTTTGG
>CAYPUH010000076.1:0-1784 GCA_964413725.1 uncultured Cytophagia bacterium | reverse complement strand
GTTTGGCCCACTCGAGAACCGCAGTAAGCAAAAGGGTTGCGAGTCCCTGTTTGCGGTGTTTTGATCTGACGGCGACATTGGTGATATGGCATTCATCCAGTACCTGATCTGCCAAAAGATATCCCAACAGCCGGCCCGAATGAATGATAACAGAAGCATAACCGGTTTTATTTTTTATCAATTGCCATTCAAACGCAGATCGGGACCAGGGCGAGGGAAACGATTCTCTCTCCAATTCGTGCACGGCATCCAAATCGTCTGTTGTCATGGGTCTCAGGATCAACTCATGGAATGAACCCTGTACTGGTATGCGATTTTCCTCCCAGTCTAGCACCGTCATTTCGGGAACAGTTGTTTGGGTTTACCCGCAACAAAATTTTGAATATATGTGGGTTCCAGCGTGTCTGCATCGGCAAGTGTTGTCGAGAGCCCGGGTTCTGCCAGTCTGGCCACCTGGAACGCGCTGGGCAGGGCGATGGATTCCGGAACGAGTCTGTGCCGCTCAGGATCCAGTCCCTTTAAATCTCCCATGATCCATGCCTCTGATGGGACACATTCTGTCAAGGCATTCCGTTCAATAATGCGCACATTCTTTATTTGCTCATTTTGAAACCGGTTGCGACGATATAGAGCCATGTAAACCTCATTCGCTTTACATGGTAGTACAGGACAAATAATTCCATTCTCAATGGGTGCCTGAGCGGCCAGAGCGTCCATCGTCGGAACCGGAATGAGCGGGACATCGTGTGCCATCACCAGACCCTTTGCCACGGACAGACCGATTCGGAGTCCGGTAAATGAGCCGGGTCCGATGGAGACAGCAACGGCTGCGAGTCGCGAGACGTGGAGATTGCAATCCCGCAACAGACGCTCGATCAATGTGACTACGATCCGTGCATGGAGATTTTTGATATTGACCCGTGACTCCGCAACCAGCAAATCGTTATCAGCGATGGCCACCGCGCAGGTTCTTGTGGCGGTTTCAATTCCCAGAATAGGAGCCTCCAATGGAGGCTGACCAGAATTTATTGCTTTAATGACATTCGGGATAGAGGACACCATTATTCTCGTGAATAATCGACTGTAATTTCACGTTTGTTTTCCCATCCCCGTTTAAAATTCCATTCTAGTGTGATACGGAGATGGCGCGTGGGTAGCCATTCTGAAGCCACATTGGGCCATTCGACCAGACAGATTCCCTCTCCGAAAAAGTATTCTTCCAGCCCCAGGTCTGTCAACTCTTCTGGCTCTTGAATACGATAAAAATCAAAATGGTAGACCGGGACACGGCCTTTATATTCGTTGATCAGGGTAAATGTGGGGCTGGTAACGGTTTCTTGTACGTCCAAACCGGCACAGATTCCCTTGATCATTGTGGTTTTGCCGCTTCCCAGTGAACCGGAGAATGTAATGACGTGCCCTCTTTTGAGCACCCTACCCAATTTATGACCCAGATCGCGTGTTTCCTCCTCGCTATGAGTGATTCGGTGCCAGGAAAGTTCTTCCACAGAGAGACCGGAATCATTGTTTTTTGATAATTTATGAATCATGCTCTATCTGGGTTCCAGTGTGATAACCGGCAAAATCATTTCTTCAAGAGAAATCCCACCATGCTGAAAACTGTCGGCATAATAGTTTAAATAGTGGTGATAGTTGGTGGGGTAAACAAAATAAAAATCTTCTTTCGCAATCAGATAGTTGGTATTGACACCCCGCATGGGCAGTTTGTAGGATTTGGGATCTTTGATAATCATCGCATTTTTAGGTGTTGCCTTTATATTACG
>CAYPUH010000075.1:0-15725 GCA_964413725.1 uncultured Cytophagia bacterium | reverse complement strand
CTTGGCACGGTAATACTCGCCAGTGTTGTATTAATACTGACACAGGCGAAACAGGGAATCAACGGAAAACTTTGTCCGCGAACGGCGTATTACCTGCTCATATGAACGCACAGCTGCCTGAGCATCGGTTTGAAAGAGTCCCGTCAAATAGTGTACGGTGGCATGATGAGGAAAGCGTCGTTTCAGAGTGGGGAGCCATTCCCGGATCTCGTCCAGGCGACCCTCTATCAGCAATTTTTCGGCACTATCGACTCTATCGCGGGCCAGCAGCATGGGTTCGGGCAGCAGGCCCACGAGCAGAATCAACAGATATAGATGTCGATGGATCATTTTTCAGCTGTATCCATTATATTCCAGTCCTCACACCGCGGGCAGCGGTAAAAATATTCATCTGCTGCATAGCCGCAGGTATCACAGACAAATTTTTTGCGATTCTCGATCAGTTGTTGCACCAATTCCGATGCCAGTTCGGAGGCCATCTCGGTGCGACCGAGTTTCTCATCCAGACGGATCAGCATAAGCTTGACATCGGGTCGATCGGGTCCCAGCCGACTGGCACGGTTACACATCTCCACCGCCTTGCGCAGTTCTCCCTTGCGTTCAAGGATATCCGCCATGCCAATATGACCTTCGATACTATCGGGATTGTCGCCAATCACTTCCTTAAAGAGGCCTTCGAGATCGCCAAAATGTCCCAGATCAAACATCATTTGTTTCAGCCGACTGTAGGCCAGATCGAGATTTTGCGGACTTTTTTTCACATATTTTCTCAGCACCCCGAGAGCATCCTTGATGCGTTGCTCCCGGCGATAACTGTCCGCGAGTTCCAGATACGCTTTGACAAAATGGGGGTCATCCCTGATGGCGTCGCGGAAAAGAAGCCGGGCATCGTGCTCCCGGTTTTCCCGAACACGTTGCCGCCCCTGTTCCGCTTTGTAGGCAGCCATACGGAATTTTCTCTCCCGTTCCGGGATCCGGCCGTGTTTACGGATGGTATTATACGCTCCCTGCCAATCCTCCATCCGTTCATAGATCGCGAGTTTGAGATCCCGCACATACGTCTTGCTGGTATTAAAACCGGCCAGCTCGTCCGCCACCACCAGCGCGTCTTGCCACCGCTCGGCAGCCATATAATCATCTGCCAGAGAGGACAGAATATCGAGACGATTCTGGCGAGTCAGGTTGGGACGAATGAGAAGATCGCGGTGGACTTTGATCGCGTTTTCCGCTTTCCCCTGTTGACGGAGCACATCACCGATTTTGATATAGGCATCGATATAATCGGTATCCAGATAAACCGTGGCCCGCAATTTGTCCAGGGCGTGTTCATAATCATCCTGAATCAGATAATTCAACCCTGCGATGTATTCAAGCTGAGCTTCTCCTGTGCTTTTATGCCGGCGGCGCCGAACGACAATAGACGCAAGAATCAACAACAGCACACCGGCAACTGCAATACTCATAACAAGCGTTGGATCCATGAAACACACTCCTCCTCAGCTTGACACCTGGTGTTTCCCGGCATCGGATGTGTTGGTTTCAGGAATAACCGTATCCTCAACAGAAACATTTCGGAGCTGATTGAGTTCCTGACGCAGCTTTTTAATATCCTTTTCTTGTCTGCGATTTTCCCGTTTGAGAGAAAAGATATGAAAAATTGATACCACAAGCCAGAACAGCACTCCGACGGCAAAGGAAGCATACATCACCACCCATAGAGGCAGTTGTATGGATTGAAGGGTAATGAATTTCACCGAGACATACTGATCGGTGTTTTGCATGGCAAAACCAATCACCGCGATGATCAGAATCGCCAAAACGATCCATCGTAGTATCCACATACAGCCTCCCGAACTCGGATTCGGTCATTTACACAAGCCCCCGACAACAGACCTCACCGCCAGAGGTAAGGAGTCCAGGGTGCCTGTCCTTGGAATCATCATCTATAGTTCAAAACATAATAAAATAAACGACCTTTTACAACACTTTTTCGCTGCCATTTTGGTATCAGAGCCTGCTTTGGTATCGGTGACAACACGTAGCATTCCGCGCTGGAGCTGAGGTCGGACCCAAAAACTCAAAAAAAAAGGTTGGACCGGCAGCGGCCCAACCTTTTAAAAAGCACTTTCAGAGGACTAGTTCTGTTTTTCGTCGTCCTCGTCGTCGCTCTTTGTTTCTTTGGTCTCCGGTTCCTCTTTCGAGTCTTCCGGTGCCTTGGTTTCAGCGTCAGCATCTTCCGTCTCGGTTTCAACGTCTGTGGAGCCGGTGTCGGCTTTGGCCGTTTCAGCGTTTTCAGTCTCTTCAGCCTCTTCGGTCGCGGCCACTTTGGCTTCAGCTGCTTCTGTCTCCTCGGCTTGTTCTTCGGGCTCGTCCGTCGGCGTGGCGTTCTTTTCGGACAGAACGATCTTTTTATTGTCCTTGTTGAATTCGAGAACCACAATGTCAAGGGTATCATCGATCTGATAGCCATCCGCGGGCTTGTTGATATTGTCCTTGCGCAACTGGGACATGGGGACAAATCCATCGACCACCTCGGGCAACTCGACAATCACGCCCTTTTCGATGAGACGAACCACCTTGCCCTGGGTTTGAATACCCGGTTTGTATTTGTCTTCGAGATAGTCCCAGGGGTTCTCCTTGGTCTGTTTGTATCCCAGGGAGATGCGTCGGTTAGCAGTGTCAACATTGAGGACGACGATGTCGATTTCATCGCCTTTTTTCACCACTTCTCCGGGGTGACGGATCTTTTTGGTCCAGGAAAGGTCGGAAATATGGATCAGGCCATCGATGCCCTCTTCCAACTCTACAAAGGCGCCAAAGTTGGTCAGATTGCGCACGATACCCTTGTGAACGGATCCGACAGGATACTTTTCTGCCAGCGTCTCCCAGGGATCGGGCTCCAGCTGTTTGAGGCCGAGAGAAATTTTGCGTTCCTCTTTCTGAATATTGAGGACTTTGGCATCCACCATCTCACCCACGGCAAGTACCTTGGAGGGGTGTTTGATGTGCTGAGTCCAGGACATCTCGGAAATATGAATCAAGCCTTCGACACCTTTTTCCAGTTCCACAAAGGCACCGTAATCGGAGATGCTCACCACTTTACCGCGCACAACAGAGCCGACAGGGTATTTGGTTTCGACATCTTCCCAGGGATGGGGTTGCAGCTGCTTCAATCCGAGAGAAATTCGGTCTTTGGGTTCATTAAAGTCCAGGACCACCACGCGGATTTTTTCATCCAGCGAAACAATCTCGGAGGGATGGGAGACGCGACCCCAGGAGAGATCGTTGATGTGGAGCAGACCATCAACACCACCCAGGTCGATAAAGACACCAAAATCGGTGATATTCTTGACAGAGCCCTCGAGAATCTGGCCGCGTTCGAGTTCGCTGAGAATCTTTTCACGCTGTCCTTTGAGTTCCTCTTCCACGAGCACACGGTGAGAGACCACGATATTTTTCCGCATGTGGTTTACTTTGACAATCTTGAAATCCATGCTCTGACCGATCAGCGCATCGAAATCACGAATCGGCCGTACATCGATCTGTGATCCGGGTAGAAAGGCATCCACACCACCGAGGTCCACGACAATACCTCCCTTGATCCGGCGGGAGCAGCGGCCTTCAATGATCTCTCCTTTGTCATACTTGTCGATGAGGCGGTCCCAAGCCTTCATAAAGTCGGCTTTCTTCTTCGACAGTACCAACATGCCTTCGGAATCTTCCACATTGTCGATAAACACTTCGATGTTATCCCCGACCATCACATCACTGGGATCGTCGAATTCTTCGATCGGCACGGTGCCTTCAGACTTGAAACCGATGTCGATTGCCACGTCTTTATCGTTGACGGCAAGCACTTTTCCAACTACGACCTGTCCGGAGACAAAATCGGACATGGTTTCTTCATACAGCTTGGACAATTCCTCGAATTCCGCTTCCGAGTATTCCTGCTCCTCCCGATCCAACTCTTCCTTGTCCTGATACACTTCGGGAGCCTGCGGATCATCGGTATGACCGTTGTCATCGGAAGAGGTCTGTGGTGCTTGCGGCTGTTTTTCTTCTTCTACGGTTTTTGTTGTGCCCTGCTGCTCATCCTTTTCCTGAGGTTCAAGGTTGTCAGTTTGGGGTTTTGGGTTTGTTTGTTTGTCCATAATTAAGATTATCCTCCTTTATTGTGTATTTAACGTCCCTTTTGGGACGGTGTTCTCGAGTTCGGAGCGTATGGCTTCAATCTGCCACAGGGGGGTTGAAGCCCCTCCGGTAAGGCCGATGCGACCTGCGTGATCGAACCACTGAGGTTGTACTTCTGAGCTGGATTCGATATGATAGCTAGCCGAATTGACCTGAACACACTGTCTGTAAAAGACGCCGGTATTGGAACTGGACCGGCCTCCGATCACCAGTACCACATCCACAGAGCGAGCAAACTCTTGAATCCGGGACTGACGATGGAGTATGGCACGGCAGAGGGTCTCCTGCACCTCGATACCGACACTGCGTTGTTTCAGGGCGTGTGCCACAGCACGAAACCGATCTTCAGGCATGGTCGTTTGTGAGATCAGAACAGCAGGGACATGAAGCGTCACGGTGTTGAGATCGGTTCCATCTTCTATGGCCATTCCCTGGTCCAGGCAGTATCCCAACAGTCCGCGAACTTCGGGATGCCCTTTTTTGCCAAAAATCAGGACCTGACAACCCTGCGCGGCGGCTTTGGCGACCCGGTGCTGAAGGTGACGCACACGCGGGCAGGTGGCATCCAGCACCTCGCGAGCGGCCTGTCTGACACGAGATTCGGTCTGCGGGGAGACGCCGTGAGAGCGAATCAATATGCGTCGGGACCGCAAGGACTCCCAGGTACCGTCCCGTTCGACCTGATCCTGATCCAGTGTCACCAGTCCCTGTTGCTGCAGGCGATCCACCTCTGCTGGATTATGAATCAGAGGGCCCAGTGAACAGAGAGGTCCCTCTTTCAGCCCCTCTTCCGCCATCCGGATCGCCCGTTTTACGCCGGGACACATACCCGCATCGGGATCGACAACAAAGTGCATCATCCCCCCCGCTCGCGGGTTTTGCTAACGATAAGACTCACTTGCTCCTCGAACATCATCGTCGATGTATCCACGACAATAGCGTCATCAGGTTGCCGCAGTGGACCGAACGCACGTTCCGTATCGCTGCGGTCACGCTGAGCGATATCATTCATCAGGGATTGGAGAGAGGTCTGGATCCCTTTTCCCTCCAATTCCAGCAATCTCCGTCTCGCCCGTTCTTCCAGGGAGGCGTGCATATATATCTTTAAATCCGCATCCGGAAACACCACCGTCCCCATATCCCGCCCTTCGGCAACGATCCCGCCGTCGGTGGCCAGGGCTCGCTGTTTGGATACCAGGGTCTGTCGCACCTGTTTATGAGCGGCCACCGGAGCGATGGCGTTTGTGATTTCCGGCTGTCGAATGGCTCCTGTCACGTCCTCTTGATCCAGAAAAATTCGATTATCGCCCTCTGCCGTTCGCGTCATCTCGATTGAGCATGCTCTGGCGATAGACGCAACACGCTTTTCGTCTTTAGTGTCCACACCCGCACGAATCGCTGCCAGCGTGACAGCGCGGTACAACGCACCGGAATCCAGAAATACATAATCCAACCTATGGGACACGGCACGCGCTGTAGTACTTTTCCCGGAACCTGCCGGGCCATCTATGGTGACAATCAATCGTCTCTTCATATCCGTCTATTTTCGCGTCGATTTAGGGCTCACGGCCAGCTTGAGCAAACGTACCTCTTTCGTAGTGAGCTGTCTCCACTTGCCGCGCGACAGGTCACCCAGCATCAGTGGGCCATAGCGCACCCGTTTTAACGATTCCACCGTATAACCCAGTGCTTCGAACATTCGCCGAACCTGCCGGTTGCGCCCCTCATGCAGAGAAATCTCCACTCGGGAAAGCGTGTCAGTATAATACCGCGCCTTGCAGGGGGCGGTCATCCCATCGTCCAGCTCCAAACCGGTTGTGAGAGGCTCAAAATGATCGGGATGAAACTCGCGGTCCAGTTGCACCCGATAGATCTTGTTGACCTTAAAACTCGGGTGTATCAGCTTGTGGGTCAACATTCCATCATTGGTAAGAAGCAAAAGGCCCTCCGACTTTGCATCCAGTCGTCCCACCGGAAAAAGACGCTGCTTAAACGGCACCAGATCCAGTACAGTTTTCCGGTCCCGTTCATCGCGAACGGTGGTGATCACTCCTCTGGGTTTATTGAGCATGACATACCGTTTCCGTTCGGGTTGTTTCAACACCTGGCCATCGACCCGGACCGTATCCCGTCCCGGATCGACACGCGTGGCCAGATTGACAACGCGCTTGCCGTTCATCTCCACACGCCCGGCGCGAATCAACTCTTCGGCATTGCGTCTGGATGCGATGCCGTGTCGGGCCAGATAGCGATTGATACGGATGGGCTCTTCTTTTGTCATGGGTCGACCCTCACTTCTCGCGTCATCCGCACCGAACAGCGCCCGGTGGGCGTCACACTCACTGAGAATCCTGATTCTTTTGTTTTTGAGAAGCGGGCTCGGCCTCAGTGCCGGCATCCGGTTTCTCCTGCTCCGTCTCGGCATCGCTATCCGAGTCAGAGGTCTCCTGGTCCTCGCCGGTTTCCAGAAGCGACTCTTCAGGTACACTCTTGAGAATGGTGCTGCCCTCTCCCTCGGCCAGCAATTGCTCCACTTCTTTGGGCCGGGGCAGATCGGACAGCTCGTTGATACCGAAATATCGTAAAAAGCCCGTCGTGGTACGGAACAGCAAGGCACGTCCCGGTCCGTCATCTCGCCCGGCGATATCGACCAGTTTGCGTTCCAAGAGGGTCTTGATCACACCATCCGAACTCACCCCCCGGATCGCGTTCACTTCCACTCGGCTGATGGGCTGCTTGAAGGCGATAATCGCCAGTGTCTCCAATGCGGCCCGGCTCAGACGGCTTTGTTCCTTGCCGCTGAACATGGATTTGAGATAGGGTGCATAGTCGGGTTTGGTGGCAAATTGGTAGCCACCACTGACCTTTTTGAGAGCGACAGCCCGCGTCTTGAGATCCTGTTTGAGCAGATCCAGAGACGCTTCGATCTCCTCCTGTTCGACGTCTTGTACAATGTCCTGAATATTCCGGACAGACAGCGGCGATTCAGAAGCGAAAATCAATGCTTCCAGTATGTTTTTCAATTCAGTTTTGTCCATCGACTCGCCGTATAGTTATACTTGCAAAGGGATCGGGTTGAAACGCCTGGATCACGTGACGTTTGAGCAATTCCAAAAGTGCGATAAAGGTCACGATCCAGACCATCTTGGTATCATTTTCGGCAAAAAATTCTTCAAAGCGGATTTCTTCCCGTTCCTGCAGGACCTCCTCTATCAGCTGAATCCGTTCCTCCAGGCTCACAGTCACCTCCTGAATCCGATGGACCGCAGGGGGTTTTCTGGTCTTCAAAAGGCCCTGAAAGGCGGAAATCAAATCAAAAATCGAAGCCTGATCCGAAGGCACTTCGGGTTCCAGTACACCTTGCTCGATTTTCAGTTTACCGCGTCCATACAGTTTACGGGATTCCTCTTCAAAATCGAAAAACTGAAAAGCCACATCCTTAAACCGTTTGTACTCTAACAGCCGATGCACCAATTCCTGGCGCGGGTCCAGTTCTTCCTCTTCCTCCTGCTCGATCTCGGTCCTGGGCAGCAGCATCTGAGATTTGATCCGCATCAGCGTGGCGGCCATCAAAATGAAATCACTCGCCGCCTCCAGATCGAACAGCTTGATGATATCCAGATATTCTAAAAATTGCCGGGTGATATTGGCGATCGGTATATCATAGATATCGACTTCATCTTTCTTTATCAAAAACAATAGGAGGTCGAGCGGACCCTCAAATGTTTCCAGTTTAACCTTGTAAGGCATATCTCTTCATCCAGTTCCGACTCACAGGCACCGGTTGTGGTGGTACCTGACGAGGCGGGTGCAGGTTCATCCGTCTCTGAAAATGTGCCCCCCAAACACACAAAGGGCCGTAACAGTACGGCCCTATTTATCAAAACGAAACGCGATTTCACATTCATAAGCCGCGACCGATGTGACCGACGCTCGCGGGTTTGGGGTGAACGGTGGCTTTACGAATTCGTTTTGATCGAGACCGATCGTCACTCGGGACAGATCCCGCCCCGATCCCTGGTGATCAGGAACTATAATAAAACAGATACGGTTTCCAACTTTGTTCATTGACACCCACAATACAATGGATATAATAGAGATGATGTGGGCGTTTGGGTTTTTTGATTAACTTCATTCTCGTCTGGTCCGGCGTCCGGTCGCCTTTTTTGTTATTACAGCGAACACACGCGCACACCAGATTTTCCCATGTATCGGTCCCTCCCTTGGTCTTGGGAACGACATGATCGATTGTCAGCGACTGCGTGCTGCGACAATACTGGCAACGATACCGATCCCGTTTCATAATATTCCGGCGCGTCAACTCAACCCGCTTGAACGGAATTTTGACAAAGTAAAGCAACCGCACAACAGAAGGTACTGCCATCACGGTATGACAGGAACGTACGACCAGGTCGTACTGTTCCACAATTTCCACCTTTTGCATATAAATCAGAATGATCGCTTTTTTCGCCGTTACCACCGTCAGAGGCTCATAATTCTGATTGAGCAAAAGGACTTTACGGGTTAGCATGGTTCAAGACCGGCAAATAATCAGAACATCATCCTGTTTCTGTCCAATTCTCACCCCTTTACGTCGCCAACATTCGATATGGCAGAGTCCAGAGGGACGGAATCAGTCGATCCGTACAATTCAACCCGATACTGTCATGTTCTGCAGGCAATCCAATGGGTATCTGTCAGTTCGTCGCGTTCGTGCAGCCCACTTTTGTCTGTAACAGTACGAGCGGTTCCCGTTTAATGTTTATTCGGAGCATCGCACCAATCACCAAAGACCGTCTAAAGGATATCATGAACGCTTGGGTAAAACATCGCAGCCCGAAAATCAAATCATCTTATGCAGATCATTTCCATCGGATTCTCGGCATACAATCCGAATTTAAAAAATATATTATATAAAAGTAAAAGAGTCAAGGCTTTTCTAAATGGAAACGGGATGATCTTTTTACCGGGTGAAAACAAAGCCACGAGAGGCCAGACAGCATTCCGGTATGACAAGGGTGTTGAGCGACTCTCAATACCCGGTGTCTTCTCAGGTGTTGCTGACAAATCCCATCTGACCGAATTTATCGACACGAGAGCGGACCAACTGTTTCGGATCGATGGCTCCCAGGGTATCGAGTTCGGTCAACAATTCCCGTTTCAAGATGGCAGCGGCTTCGTCATGATTGTTGTGTGCACCGCCAACGGGTTCGCCAATAATGCGGTCTATAACGCCGAGTTCTTTTAGATCCAACGGCGTTACCCGCATCGCTTCCGCCGCCTGGGGCGCCTTGGATGCATCCCGCCAGAGGATGGCGGCACAGCCCTCCGGCGAGATCACGGAATACCAGGTATTTTCAAACATCAACACCCGGTCTCCGACACCGATCCCCAGAGCTCCCCCGCTGGCGCCCTCGCCGATCACCACAATGACGATGGGTACGGACAGTCGCGCCATTTCAAACAAATTGCGGGCGATGGCCTCAGCTTGGCCTCTCTCCTCCGCCCCGATGCCTGGATAGGCTCCGGGTGTATCGATCAGGGCGATAATCGGCCTGCGGAACCGGTTCGCCAGTTTCATGATCCTGAGAGCCTTGCGATAGCCCTCGGGATTGGGCATGCCAAAATTACGACGCAACTTTTCCTTGGTGTCGCGTGCTTTTTGATGTCCCACAACCGCCACCGGCCGACCGTCCAAAAGGGCTGTTCCCGCAATGATCGCCGGATCGTCGCCAAACGCCCGATCGCCATGCAGTTCGGTAAAATGATCGAACATTCGGTCGATGTAATCCTGCGTGTAGGGACGGTTGGGGTGCCGTGCCAGCTGAACACGCTGCCAACGGGTCAGCTTTGAATAAATATCCTTGCGAAGCTTTTTCGCCTTGCTCTCGAGACGCTCGATCTCCGACTGCAGCTCGATATCTTCCTCTATGGAAAACTCGCGCAATTCTTCGATCTTTCTCTCAATCTCGATAACCGGCTTTTCAAAATCAAAAACAAAGGATTTCATAGGTCTCCGCCAGATGGCTTTATGGGATTGACGCTCTCAATCAATGAACTGGATTGTGTGGTGTTCGGTAAATGAACGACAGCACACAAGCGTCTTGAATATCAATGGATTGTTTAAAAAAGAAAAGACAGTATCTCCGGGCTGTATTCGTGCCCGGTTTGTTGACCGACGACGAATGATTCGGATTCAAAAATAAACATTCTGGGTGAACAAATAAAGGAAAAAATAGCGAAAGAGACTTTTTGTGAAATAATCCCGTGTTCTCGTCTAACCCGGGGTGTCACCGGTTTCAACGCAACCTCCTCCCCGTTTCATTCCGGATTTTTCCGACCCAATTAACCTCAACAGGACAAGTGGTGGGCTCGAGCAGCATCGGCATCGCGAAGGGGGCTATGGGGTGGCTCCGGGAAACATCGACAACAGGGGGGTCACAGAACGGTGCTAACCGGAGAGCAACGTTTTGAAAAGTATTTCCAAATCCAGCAGAGGTGTATACTTTTTCAAATAATAGATATGGTAACGTTCACGATCGCTGGCGGTGAGATCCGTATCACCGCCGAGGTGTTCCACCCCGATCAGACCGGGTTTCAGCGACAGGCTGAGCGGCTTGCGCGTGGGTTTTAGATCGCGACCCACAAGACTCAGGGTACCGGAGAAGACATGTCGGAGAAGAGGAAGGCGGCACCACCATACACCTAAAGGGCCCTGAAAGAGATAGAGCGTGATACGGTCTCCATCCACGGTCAGAGTCTGTACCGGGACCAGAGATCGCTTTCGTATCCAGCGTAACCAGACATATACAGGCGCCAAAACCATCAGACCCAGTCCCGAGACAATCACATCCAACAACCGTTTGATATCCCGATAAAACGACCGGTGGAGTCGATAATCCAGATCCACAAACGGAAGATCAGAAAAGTAATCGATACTGGCCTTGCCGATCATCACATCCATCTCACTGGGTATCAGCTTGAAATGTATCGATGATCGCGGAGAGGAAGCGATCACGGTCAGGAGCTGGTGGTAATCCATTTTGTCGGTGGCAAAAATCACTTCGTCGACTTTTTCCCGCTGCAGAATATCATTGATATTGTTCAGCGACCCGAGAACAGGGAAACCACCTATATTCTCCTCGACAGATGGATCTGTAACGATCATACCTACGAGCGGGTAGGTCTTGAGTCGCCGGAAAAGATGCTCGGTGATGGTGGTTAGGGACTGAGTATCTCCCACCAAAACTGCGCGCACACCCAACACACCGTTGCGGAAACGTCCCTGTCGGTTCAGCCGACTGATCATTATCCGCCAGAGCGGTATCAGGATCAGATTGATGGTGCCGGCATAGAGAACCACGGCACGGGAAAAGGCAATATCTTTGATAAAATAGGTCAGAACACTGTTCACGAGCCATCCGACAATCACCGCCAATGCGGCTTGGGATCCGGAAAACCGCCGACTGCCATAGAGGCCATGAGCGGAAAAACTGACCAGCCAGACGACGGTGTAAAGAAGATGCACCACGGCAAAACTGTTCCAGGGGATGTCGGGATAAAAGCGAAGGGACAACGCGGCAGCCAGGCTGACTGTAAAAAAAAAGACATCCACAGCCGGCAAGACCAGAACTTTGATCAGCTGAGAGCCAAAATCGAGGGCGGCCCGCATCCAGATGGCGATAATCAACACCCACAATGGAATCAGAGCTTTCCCTGTGGAAAAATGCTTTTTAACAAATTGAGCCATGGCATTGTAAAAAAGACGTCGCTGTTCGAGCGGGCTTTTTTTCGAACTCTCCCCTTTAAAGTGGATGATCTGGGTCCGGGGAACATAATAGATCCCCCACCCTCCCTCTCGGATCCGGTAGCACCAGTCAAGGTCTTCGCCATACATAAAAAAGCCTTCATCGAGTGCTCCTACCTGTTGAATTGCATCTCGACGCACCATCATAAATGAACCCGAGATGGCATCGACCTCGGAAACCCGGTCCGGATCGAGATAGGTCAGGTTATATTGTCCAAACCAACGACTTTTGGGAAACAGAGAGGCGAGCCCCACCATTTTGGTGAACGCCACCCAGGGGGTGGGGTAGCTCCGACGGCAGGCCAGCTGCAGACTTCCATCGGGATTAAGAACCTTGCATCCCGCCGCGCCGGCGTCGGGGTTGTCGTCGAGAAACCCGAGCAGTGTGGAGAATGTGTCTTCCTGGACAAGGGTATCCGGGTTGATGAGACATACCACGTCCGCCCGGCTCTTGCGGATAGCCTGATTGTTGGCGCGGGCGAATCCCACGTTGTGCCGGTTGCGAATCAGAATCACCGCGGGAAATTTCTCCGCCACCATATCGGCACTGCCATCGGAAGAGGCATTGTCGACCACGTACACGTCATGCGCAATGTCCGTGAGCGCTTTTTCGATCGAGATCAGCGCTTGTTCGAGAAACGCCCGGACATTGTAACTGACGATCACAACGGAAAGACGAGGCATGGCTGTCTTGGTTTGATCCTGTTGCACGGCATCAATTAAAGTTAAACCCATACTCTTTTCAGCTCTGGTTTTTCACGCGCTCTGTATAGCGGAATCCACCTAACCGCAGCGGATCCACATCGGTGATGACCGACGGCGAATTTGCAGCGCCGAACGCCGGATCATCAACCAGCGTCCCGGCGGGTACAAACACTCGCGGGCAGGAGAGAAAAAGCTAAAAAAAAAAGAGATGACAAGCAACAGCAAATATCATGACCGAGGAAAAATCAGAGGGATAATCAATCCGTGAGGCGGGAAAGGCCCTGATGTTTAAAATAGAGATCGAGATCCCCGCTATCGACCCTCCCGTCCAGATTGAGATCCTCTGTCCGGTATCCGGTTTGTCCATAGTGCTTGTGGATACGGATATAATCCCGGGCATCGATACGGTGGTCGCCGTTCACGTCACCGCTGATCAACAGACGCGTCTCTTGAGATGAGGTCTCCCCGATCGTCTCTTCAGTATCGGCGACTGCATTAAAGTCGAACAGGATATCCTGTTGAGATTCTTGAACAGTGATCGAGGACAGCAAGGGCAGATGGTTTCTATGTTCAATGCGGATCCAGTAGGATCCCGCTGACAGTGACCATTCCCAATCCGTTTTTCCGGTTTTAGGATCCATCAGATAGCCGTCATCGCGCAACAGAGCACTGCGGCAATGGATGGCCTCGGTGGAGTTAAGCGGCCCCAGAGAGATCAGGACCCAATCGACGACAGAATCCGGCATGGCATCGATACGGGTGGGAGCATTGGCATAGGGTGAAGTTAGCGGGATCAGTCCCTGCTCGCGCAAACAGGTACTCAACGATTGGGTATCTTGTTCATGGGCGCCTTCCAACCCGGCGACAAGGCTGATGGACGGCATGGGTTTGATGCCCGACATGATCAGAGAAAAGGTCTGGCTGGACAATATCCCGTAAGGTGCATCCACTCGCAGGGTCACCTTGCCATCATAAGCCGGAATCCAGGCGATACCCTCTACATTGTCCAGCCGGTTTTTTCCTCTCACTGCGGGCGCGGCGGGATCCATTGGATCCAGTGTCCAGGGGAGAATCGTCTCATTCCCGTCTGACAGTTCAAGAGACAGATCGAGATCGTGTACCAGCAGCGGTGCGGGATTATCTACCCGGAAAGAGGGGGGTACCCCTGCGGGATCGGTCCAGGCGAGAGTGACCTTGACGGAATCACCTGCTGTCACACGTCCACTCCACTGAAAAACATCATCCTGCATCATGACCTCTTCCCGGATACGAGAAGACGCCAGAGGGTGTCGGATCTCCTCGATACACGCCCGGGTATTCATCACCCCCCATCCAAACCTATAATCGGGGCCGGGAGCCTCTCCCGCTTCGCGGGCGGTATGAATCACCAATGCCCGGAGAGTAGACGCCCTCAATGGATCGCCCCATCGCTCGATAGCGGCTTGCTGAACCAGCCCCAAAGAACCGGTCACCACGGGCGTGGCTGCGGATGTCCCACTATAATGGGTATACGCGGAGGGGTGTTGTGACGAGGGCGTGTACAGGCCCACACCATTTGCCACAATATCCGGTTTGATACGGCCATCGTCAGTGGGCCCCCACGAACTGTTGGAGGCAATGCGGACAGTATTGGGTCCGGTATAAGGTTCTGTCATATCATAGGTCGATCCCACCACCAGAACATTCTTACACACGGCGGTGCCGGCGAGACAATCGTACTCTCCATCCGGTTTCCGAAGGTCACTGGACAGTTGCCAGGAATAGGTCTGGCGGTTCCATACCCAATGTTGCTCACCCGGACTGGGTCCCCGGTCATCCCGCTCATTTCCCGCAGCTTTGACAATCAGATAATAGGGAGCCTCTTCAGCCAAAGCATCCCATTGTGCGGCCTGACTGCTATAGTAACCAAAATGAGCATCCTCGCGCGCATCCAAAAGAGGGTCACCGAACCATACCCAGCGATTGTCGTCCCGCAGGTTCCAGACCCAGCCAGCAATCAATCCATAGGAATGATTGGAGAGCAACAGTCCAGATGCCGCCGCCTCGAACATCTCCGCAACATCGCTGTTCCAGTCATATGCATTCACCTGTGATCCCGGAGCCATACCGCGAGCCGACGCCACCATTCCAAAGGCTCCGAGGCTGCCACAAACCTGCGTGGCATGAGACGACAGCTCAGATGCCGCGTCCATCTGCCGCACACGGTTCTGAAACTCTTGATGATCCCGCCGGACCGCACCGGCATCCCACAGTCCCAGAACCATACCGCTGCCGTCAAGACCTGAGAATTTCGGATCGTTCAACACCGACCAGGTGGACACAGACCGGGCTGCGTCTGAATTCATGGTGGTATAGTATTGCGGACCCCGATCGGTAATACGCTGTAATTCGACAACCTCGTTTGCATCAGTCACCTGGCGCACGGGCCACTGATTCCGTTCCGCCCAGACGGTTGCCTGATTGTGGGACTGTCTCGCCATCAACGCCAGTCGGGACGAGGTTCGCAACAACTCTTTTTTCCTGGATCTCTGTTGTTCCGGCCACGATGCAGATCGGACTGCCCCCAGCATCAGTCCCAGAGACAACAGAATCAGATATCCTTTTTTCATCAGATGCAAGATTCCTTTTTTGCCCAGAGATCGTCATGTCAATTCTATTCGATCTCCTCCCAAACTATCGGAATGCAAATACTGTGCAATAAAACAGCCTGAACCAGAGAATTACATTATTTTTTATTTTTATAATTATCATGATTTTACACATATTTGAATTTCATTCCTTATGTTGCTGGTGGTCAAGGCATGTCATCAAACGGATTCAAGGTCATTTTTTTAGGACAGTGGACTTTTTGTTGCAAAAGTCATAAAATCTTTTAAATTCGAGCTTTATAATCCTATTGCTTATCGTGTGTCAACAAAAGCGCATAGAACTCTTTTTGACCTCAAAAGTTTGTCCCTGCCACGCACCCATTGTATGGTCTCTGTACCGAGTCACACCACCATTGAGGTGAATTCAAATCCAG
>CAYPUH010000074.1:0-15861 GCA_964413725.1 uncultured Cytophagia bacterium | reverse complement strand
CCCTCCCACCATGTCTACTTTTGAAGCGTAAAGTGAACGAGTTCCTGATATCCGGCGTGACGAATACACGTTAGATTCTCTTCCACGGTGGTCATGGCAGTATATTCATCCCGCCAGAACGACACCAGGTCTTCCGGCGGATCCTCCTTGAGCCAGGTGAGTTCTGTCAGGACCATGCATCCCCCCGGACGCAAAATCGGCCACCAGGCACGCAACCCCGCTTCAAATCCCATCAGATAGATGGCGCCTTCGGACCAGATCACATCAAATGATGCCGGAACAATCGGAAGAGCCTGCATATCCGCCTGCACGGGAAAAATATGGTTCGATAGTCCCGCAGCACGGGAACACTGGTCGACCTGTAAAAGAAAACTCTTGTAGAGATCGGCAGCAACGATGGGCGCATCGGTCAGGCGGCCCAATTCGAGCGTTTGTCGTCCAGGCCCGCATCCAATGTCCAGAATCCTGGGTGAGGATGTGGTCAGGGATATCATTTCAAAGGCTCTGCGGGTATGGACATCATCACCGGGTGCCTGCTTTTCCAAACCCTCATGCAACTCAAAAAAGACATCTTCTCTCACGTCACTGGTCCTCAGCAAAGTGATACTGTCCAACCCCGTACAAGGGGTTACAAATTGTTTCAGGTGCCATTGGATCTCTCTGTAATATAAAGAATGAAGCCGAAACCGCAAGGGGAAAAGACCGTTGGTGTTTAGGGTGAGAGCAGGGATACACAGCGGCCATAAATATCTCCTCTTTTTCGCGCGTATAGATGCAGAACACACCCAACGACCCTGCTCCATTTGACTTTACCCGTTCTCAGGAAAGGCAACCAATTGACGTCGGCGCAGCCGCACGTTCACATGATGGATGGCGCCGGATTCATCCCTCTCAAATTCAAATATTTGACCATTGGCCTCATCGATAAATGTCTTTAAAGATACGGGTTTCAGGCGCACACGCGGATGATCTTGCGCCTGGACATAAAGATCGCTGTCCTGCAAGGTGACACTGAATGAAAAATCCGGGTTTTCGTATCGACCGACATAGTGTTTGAGGGTATCGACCGGCACATGGACGTCACGGACCAGATGGGGCATCCAGAGTGGCAACTGCCGGGTTTCGGCACGGGTGGCGGTTCTGGTTTTCAGGTCGAAACGATCGCCGGGGCTGAGGAAATAAAACTCTCCCCGGCGGGTCCCAGCCTCGGGATCATAGATGCCCACGGCTTTTTGGCCAATGACCTCAAACTCGTCCTGTTGAACGACGATGGCGGTGGTTTCGGCGATGCCGATCCCTAAAAGGTGAGGATGGGCATTGACCACTTTTAGCAAATCAAACTGTCGGTTCCAGGTGAAAATGTGCTGATCCACGACCACATTGCGGAGAAACCCCATACCTTTCTCGTGATCGCCCATCAGAACAAATCGTCCTTTGGTATCTCCCCGGATCATATATGATCCCTGAATCGTCGCGCCAGCGGAATTTCCGCCGATAACGCCGCCACGATCCAGTACATCCCGCAAGGCTGTTTCTGTTTGGGTTCCCAGATAGACATCGGCCAGACGCCACTGACGGCCACCGTTAAAGTAGACTCCTGTTGCGTCCCGCAACGGCTCGACAAAGGCATCCGAATCGGCTTTCTCACGATCCCAGGTGTGGAGCAGGTGTACATTGAAGGCACCTTGCTCATTGAATTGTTTAAAAAACCAACCCTTCTCGGCCGGACCAAAGGACTGCATACCCGTCGCGGTGGGAATCACGACGATGTTTGCCTGTGGTCCCCCAGCCAGTTCAATGAATGTCTCGATGATCTCCTCATTTGGATACCCTCCTATGAGTACCAGTGAGCCATTGTCCGGTCCGATGTCGGCAGCAGGACTCTTTGAAAAAAACACGATAACAAACGCAAATAGCCACAAAAGATGCTTTACTGTACGCATATAGCCTCCAGGTTAATGTGTGAACGAGTCAGAAGACTCGGTATGCGGACCAGGCAGACCTGCGGCATGCTTTTGAGTCCAGTGGAAATTCTGTTTCGCATTGGTGGATCAGAGGGCCTCAATTGATCCACTTATCGTTCTGAATTGTCGGCAGAAACAACTCGGGTTGTCTGGGGATAGAGCAATGGTCAAACAGCCACTGTGCCATGTTCCGAATACGGGGGTCCCCCATGACGCGGGCGTTTTCCGGACAGACCCGAATACAGGCGCAACACCAGATGCACCGATCCGGATCGCTTTCCGCATGATTCCGGACCTCTATGGCTCCGGTGGGACAGATCTGGGCACACTCTTCGCAGGCAATACAGCGGTCTGCACGGGTTTCCGGAGCACTGGGAATCAAGGATCCCCGTTTTTTATAAGGGTGGGTGCCCGGCACGTTTATCGCAGGTATCTCCCGGGCAGTTGAAAACGCCTCCAGCGTGGAGCTGACCTGGCGACCGAATTGCGTTGCCAATGAAAGATCTTTATGATCGGGACGACCGGCTGCAATGGGAACCAGTCCTCTGGAAAAAGAATGTTCTCCAATAAAAGCGGCTCCGGCCACAGGCCGAAAACCCGCCGTTGCCACAACATCCCGCAGCTCCAGCAACGCATCGTCATAAGCCCGGTTGCCATAGACCACACAGACCACCGCAGGTACTCCCGTGCTGGTCATCGACTGCAGGCGGGAAAGAGCAATTTCAGGTATGCGACCACTGTATACAGGCACACCGACAATTATAATCCCGGTCGGATCGTCAAAGACAACAGAGTCCCGGGCATCCGAATGGGTGAGATCGATAGACTGGTCTATGGGGACAGCAAATCCCCTGGCTATGGCGTGGACCACCTGATGCGTGCTACCGGTGGGAGAAAATGTGATGATATGAGCAGCCTGAGGAACCATTGTCATCTCCAGAATCTGATGGTGCATTGGCGTTCATCGGTTGAAACAGGCACTGAAAAGTGATCCTTCCGGATGCATCTTCAAGAGAGGCAAACAGGCGGACCCTCGACAGGTCATTTCGAGGGCGATCCGGCAGAGTAAGGAGGCTAAATCTCAGGTCAAAGGAGTGCGGGTGTAATCCTTACAAACCCGTTGCACAGAATAACCGCACTGATGCCAGTTCCGGCACGTCCGACACATGGACTGTTCCCATTCGTCACGGAACCAGGCGGCATTTTTCTGAATCCAGTCCAAAATGTATCCCTGGCCTGGATCCCTTCTGATGCCCACTCCCTCACACCACTTGTCGATCTCGATCTTTTTCCGCTGAACTGTAAGAAATTTTTTCATTGTCAGAGAATAGTAAAGTTTGTGATTATCGTCATCTGTCAACCCTAAAAATAGATAAACATTTGACAAAAACAAATAAAAAATCATTGCCCGCCGATTGACAAACCGGACACCAGACTTTAATTGCATCAATATCAGTTCATTACATCAGTCCTGTTTTCAGACTCGATTTAAAATATATTTCGCTGGCGTCTGTTAGCCGGACACCACGGATATAAAAATGCGCCCGAATGACCGGATCAGTAGAGCTACTGAACGGTCAGCTCGATCATCTGATGGCCTTCGATCTTTGGAACGGTAAATCCGACCCGGTCAGTCTCCGTATGAAACGGGAGATGTTGCTGTTGTGGAACCATACGCACAGACCGTATTGAACCCGGGAGTCGAACGGAAAGATCCAGATCATAGACAGGAATCACATCTTCAATAATGTCGATCTTTTCACATCGCCGTTCCGGGATGTAATGCAGCAGATGCACGAGATACCGGCCGGGTTGCCTTGTCAGAGTCACCAGGAGAGAAGACGGTCCGTTATGCAGTATGAGACGGGCATCGAGCAAAGTATCGAGAGCGGTCACCACCAGTTGTTTGCACCAATGTGGTGCCCATTTCTGATAGATAGCAAAAAGCGGATGCGAGAAATATACCGTCTGCTCGCCGACACACATCGCAGCTCCCACGGTCTTTCCAGAAGAGGGGGCCTGGCGATGAGAACAGAAATGCTGCCAGTGTCGATAAAAATTGGGTAAAAGGGTGTCGGCCCAGACCGAAATACCCGGACGGGGTTGAATTCGCAGTCCGGTGGTGTAGAGCGCATATTCCGTCGGTTTCAGACCCACATCCTGCGCGGTACGTGGCCGTATATAATCGATATAGTCATGGTGATCATAAAAGAGTCCCCTCACCGGTCGGCCTTTTGTATCTTTTACCTGATGGTCATGCACGGTTACACCGAGTTCATCGATAGCAAATTCCTTCCCGTCGGGAGCAAGCCCGGATTCAAAGCTGCACACTATTTTGCCACCCGCCTGTAGATAGAGCGACAGGGAGTGTGAAAACGCCCCATCCACCGGAATCCGGTCCGGCAGGATCAAAACGTTGTACCGATCCAGCTCACTGTCCGCATCGATCACATCGAACTGGAATGCGGATTCCTGCAACATGCGTACCGCTCCCAGGGCGGACGCTGGCAGGGTCTCCCCGCTCCAGGGCTCCGGTGTCATCACACCGATCTCCACCACCGGTGTGGCATCCACGCACCAGGGCTCTTTTTCCTTGACCTGACCATAGACCGATCCGATCCGGTCATAGACCTCCGGACACAACATGCCATCGGGATGCAACTGGTCTCCGATACTGCAAGCGGCAGAGTGTGCCAGCATCTGAAAGCATTCAAACTCCAGGGCAGCCTGGTTTTTAAAGGAATGAAAATCCCCCCATTCTGTGTGGAATTTTCCGGTCATACCCAAACAGTACAGGCCCAACTGACGGGCATAGCGAACGCTGTAGGGAAAGTGAAGATAACCCCAATCGCCGCCGGAAGGCAGGGATTCCAGCTCCAGGTGCGTGTATGCCGGTAAAGAGGACCGGATGGAGGGGCCGATGTGCCCGGCATTGTAAAAGATCGAGCAATCGGGTACCCGTTCATGAACGAACCGGCTCATCTCGACTTTGAAGCCGTCGAGCATATGACCGGCAAAGCGAATTCGATCGGCGCCGGATCCAGGATCCAGGCCCTCCACTTCCATATCCGCCCGACAGGCGGAACAACAGCAGTCCCGAATGTCGACGATATCAAAAAAAAGTCCATCCACAGGCAAGTGTTCAAGGACGTCATTGGTGATCTCTTTGAGAACCTCCCGATACGGGGTATTCACACACAGGCTGCGATAAAAACCAGCCTCAAACGGCGGAGTTCCGTCCAACCGGCCATCGTCGTGCAGGACGATCCACTCCGGATGACGCAGGGCGGTTTGATGATCCCATTGTACGGTAATATAGATGGGTACCCGGATGCCTCGGGCGTGACAGGCCTCGATCTGTTCACGCAACAAATCGCGCCGGTCCAATGCCGGATGGACACGCTCGGGGAAGCGTGGAGAGTCATAATACAGCCAGCCGTGGTGACACCGGGCAAAGCAGGTCACCGAGTTGACGCTGGCCCGCTCCAGGGTTTCGGCAAAACGCTCGGGATCAAATCGTGCCGCCACGTGAGGTATGGCTTCACTGTTATGAAAATCGAGATGAATCTGTCGGGATCTCAACGCCTGTTCGGTCATTCACCACCTCGTTGATTTCGCTCTGATATCATTCATCCGCAAACTGATCCATGGGGACACACCGGTTTGGCGGCAGCGTTTTATCAACCGTGCCGGATAGTCCACGCCACGGTTGTGGAGGGTGTACATACAGCTCACCAGCCGGTGCCAGTTCTTGCGTTTGTCGGTTGGAAGACCGTTGAAAATGGCCTGATTCATCCCTTTTTCGGGGTCGTATCCATGCCAAAAGGATTCAAACACCTGGCTCTCATAGTGGGCACGCTCGGCCTGTGTGTTGATCAAAAGTACCGTCGCTCTGCTCGCCAAAATCGAATCCACATAGACATCCAGCATGGCGCCGGTCATCTAACCGGGGGACTTGCCATAGTAAAAATGGGTACAATCGATGTTGAGCAGCACGAGGGGTCTCGATGCGCATCGAGACCGTTGGACATACCCATTCCGGTCGTACCAAACCCTGTTAACAACCATATGGTTGATAGAAAAATCACGATCCAATAGGTTAAACACATGCAGCCACCCTCCGCTCACGGATTTGCAATAAGTTGTCTCATTACCAGAATCAGGATTTCATAAATAGTACCTTGAACACATGACCACAGGGATGATTAAATATAACAACAATTTGCCGTGATGCAATTGATTTCGGACCGGGTCGGATACAGGATTTTGACGAGTAGAATCTACAAGGGCATAATCCGTTTATCCAAATCATCCGGTAAACCCGCACTGGAATGACCTCTTTTATCTTGACTTTTCCGAACAAAGAGGTTACTATCTTTATATTCGATTGTCTGTTGTACACACAGGCATAAATTCCAGAGACACGATCCAATCAGACCGGTGATTTCGCCAACAGGATACCGGCCCCCATCGGCTCTGACGCATTCTTTGAAAACGGAAGAAAAAGGAGCAACATGGACGAAGAAAAATACCACCATACCCTCTTCCATGAAGAAATACCACAGGAACATCAGGATCCTCTTATAAAGTTTCTGCACAGAATCATACGGGGATTTGTCCGGATTCTGGCTATTCTGATGGTCCTGGTGATTATTTGGGGAATCGGGGACGTTATGTATGTTCTGTACCAAAGACTGAACACACCCCCCTTTTTTCTCCTGAACATTAATGATATCTTTCAGACCTTTGGCGCCTTTATGGCAGTGCTCATCGCCATTGAAATCTTTGTCAATATCAGACTCTATCTCGGTACAGAGGTTCTACCCCTTCAACTCGTGCTCGCCACGGCCTTGATGGCCATTGCCCGAAAGGTGATCGTTCTCGACACGGACAGGGTCACCCCGGAAACCATATTCGCCATCGCGGCAGTGGTTCTCGCTCTTGGCATTTCATACTGGTTGATTGCAAAAAGGACCTGACCTTAATGGAGATAGAGTTTGCGGAATGACAACAAAAAGACCGATTTGGACGGGACTATGCTCAGTACATGCGGGAGGTTCCCATGTGGATTCCGCGGATATAGCCGAATCGCGAACAATAGCAACTGAATAACAGGACGGCACCATGACACCACAAACAACCATCGTACGTGTCACCCGTGAGAATCTCGCCGAGCATCCGCACGCTATTTGTTTCATCAATCCAAAGCACGAGCTGTACCACAAAAAAGTTGAGTGGCTCGGTGAACAATTTGACCGGGGGCTCGTCATCAAACTGCTCTATATCGATGGACAAAAACGGCCCGTCGGTTTTATCGAATACGTCCCGGGCGAACAGTGCTGGCGAGCGGTGGATGCAACGGGATATATGTTTATACACTGCCTTTGGATCAATGGAAAAGCAATCCAGCATCAGGGATTGGGGACGCAATTGATCAGGGACGTTGAACGCGATGCGCAGGAAATGCTGGGAGTGGCCGTGGTCACCAGTGATAGATCGTTCATGGCCAACAGAGATATTTTTATCCGGAACGGCTATGACGTGGTAACCGAATCCGGCAACGAACAATTGCTGGTCAAATCCTTTAGAAACGGACCCCTTCCCTCTCTTCTCCTACATCAAAGCAGGCTTGAGGCTTACGAAGGTCTCACCATTCTCTATTCGAAACAGTGCCCTTGGGTCGCCCGATTCATCGAGGAGGTCAAGCCGATACTGGAACAAGAAAATCTACAGCCCACAATCACGGAACTCACCACACCCCAGCAGGCACAACAGGCTCCTTCTCTCTATGGCGTATTCAACTTGATCTATAACGGGAAATTGCTGGCCGATCGCTATATCTCCACCACCCGATTTAAGAATATCCTGAAAAAAGAGATAAAACCCGGTCCGGGCTCCAGATCTAGCTGAACCGGGATAAATGGATTTCATAAAGAGAGTGGATCGGTGCGGTCTCCTGGTGAGGTCAGCACCGCTCGTACAGAGAGGAGAATGCCGATGAATCCCGGCTATCGACAGTGGTTGGGCGTTATCATGGTCATTGCGATTTTGTCAGGATGTCAGGATGTCAGGATCAGAGCAATCCGGTATCTTCCTATCCTGATGTTTCGCGCGAGGACAAAATGCCCGCCGATATCGCCAAACGCGGTCCCGACACGGATCCCCATCCCCCTGTTCTGAACTCGACAGACTATAATGACCCTGTTCCCCTCCCCTATCCTGTCAATACGGCAGGTGCGGAAGACTCTCCGTTTATTCTCCCCGATGGCAATACTTTGTACTTTTCTTTACTCGATGTCCGGATACCGCCGGAAAAACAGATACTGGATGACGTGTCGGGAATCTGGAAAACTCGTCGTCATCAGGATACATGGAGCGAGCCCGAACGCGTCTGGTTACAGAATCCGGGAGAACACGCACTCGATGGTGCCGTTTGCATTCAGGGAAACAAGATGTGGTTTGCCTCGGCACGGGAAGGCTATACGGGGATCAACATGTTTATAGCCGAACGGCTTGATAACAGATGGACCGGTTGGCGGTATGTAGGTGACCGTCTCATGAAGGAGATACAGATCGGCAAAGTCCACCTTCACGGTGATGATCTCTATTTTCACTCCGGTCGTGAGGGCGGTAAGGGGAATCTGGATATCTGGAAAACCAACCGGGATGGAGACGAGTACTCTGATCCCGTTCCCATCCGGGAGGTAAACAGTACCACAATAAATGGATTCCCGTTTGTTTCCTCTGACGGCGGAGAACTTTGGTTCACACGAACGACGGACGGTGCAACACTCGAGAACCAAGTTTCCCAATCAATTAACAACCGGAGGATACTACGAATCCATTATATCGGGTACCTTTGAATCATTTGGTTGGGAAATACTGCTTATGGCACTTTCTGATCCTGCAAAAATGGAACCGGTCCTGGACCGTTTTTTCTTGAGAACTCTTTTCCACATGCAGGCGTGGGCCCAAACCAGTGTGGAGGTAGTGATCCAGCATGATGACTTTGTCTGGACGAATGGGGCGTTCTTGAGTCCGGACATCTACAGAAAGATTATCATTCCCCTATATGCAGAATTGTGGAAACCGCTTCATCAGGCTGGAAAAAAAGTTCTATTTTGTTCGGATGGAAATTTCATCGAGTTCGCCCGGGATGTAGCCGATGCAGGTGCTGATGGATTTATTTTTGAGCCCTGCATGGATTTCGGTGAAAGGGTAGACCGGTTTGGTCAGACACATTGTCTGGTAGGGAGTTATGTGGACTGCCGGGATCTCACTCTTGGCCGGTGGGACACGGTTCGATTGGATATCGACAGAACCATCGAACGGTTGTCCGATTGCATGAGTGCGCGGCGTTCAGTCATCCTCCAGCTTGTCATACCAGTTTTTCTTTAAAAACACCGAGGTGATAATCACGAGTCCTACCGCGACCCACATGGAGGTAATGCGGAACACCACCAGAAAAACCGGAATCAAACGCAACGAGGTCTGCCAGACCACACCGACGAGCACATTGATCATGTCCCGACCGGCACTGCTGTTGTTGCGAAACCCGGGATGTTCGATGACGACTTTATCGTGAATAGGTTGCCAGAATCCCCAGGGTCGTACCTGACGGTAAAATGATTTCAACGTCTCTTCATCCACCGGTGGGGTTAGATAGGTTCCTGCGATACTGGCCAGTCCGGAGACCAGCAGAATCAGTGGAAAACTGTAGGCAAAGGCAATATTGGGGAACAGATTGCCGAACGAGATGGCAAACACCACCCCGCTGATCATACCGGCAAAATAGCCAAACCCATTGAACCGCCACCAGTGCCAGCGCAACAGGTTGGGGGCGGTATAGCCACCTGCCAGTCCAAAGACGATCCATTCAGTGATGGTATTGATACTGGCCGGCATCAATCCGAAAAGAATCCCCAGCAGCACCATCCCCAGCGAGGCCAGATAGCTGACAAATACATACTGTTTGTCGCTACCGTTGGGATTGATATAGAGTTTATAGATATCATTCACGACATAGGCGGCACCACAATTGACCGTGGAATCAAAGGTGGACATAAACGCGGCCAGCAATCCGGCCAACAGCACTCCGGTAACTCCCACCGGTATGAATTCATTGATCACATAGGGTAACACCAGTTCAAAATCGATGCCGGTGCCCATGGCCTCGAGTCGCGGGCTAAAGAACACCACAGCCAGCACCGCGACCGCAGGTACCATGATCCATCGTGGAACAATAGCCACCGAGACGATCCCGTTCATCAGACCGGCTTCCTTCGGCGATTTGGCGGCCAACATCCGTTGCATGTCATAGGTGGGTACCGGACCGGCCATGCTGTTCAGGATCCCCTTGAACACAATCATCGCGAAAAAGATAAAAAACAGGGAATAGCCATCCGACTCGATCTGAGCATTCACCGCGGGTAATATATCTGACCAGTCGAGTCCCAGGTTCCAGCCGAAAGAGAGATCGAGCCATCCCTCCGGAACCGCAGATCGAAGGGCATCGGGTGATACCCGGGTGAGAGCGATGATGCCGATGATAATAGAGGCCACACTGAGTAAAACAAACTGAAGCAAATCGGTGAGCACCACGCTGTACATCCCTCCCAGGAGGACATAGACCGTGGTAATACTCATCAAAATGATGGCATAGGTCGTGGCCGACAGCTCCCAGGGGAAAAAGATGGTGGCAAACTTGCCGATGCCCTGAAAGGTATAGGTCAACAGACCGATCACGCTCACCAGTGCGAACACGGTGACGCTGAGCCGGGACCATTTACTGCCCTTTCCGGACCCGAATCGGGTCCGGATCCACTCGGCACCTGTGAGCACATTGGAGCGTCGCACCCAGATGGCCATA
Organism: uncultured Cytophagia bacterium; assembly: GCA_964413725.1. Taxonomy (GTDB): domain Bacteria; phylum Zhuqueibacterota; class Zhuqueibacteria; order Residuimicrobiales; family Oceaniaggregativiventaceae; genus CAYPUH01. The sequence continues at coordinate 5,028 of CAYPUH010000074.1, read as the reverse complement.
TACACCATGAAAAAGATCTGGTTGAATGTCGGCCACATCCAGGGCATCCATATCCCTTTGAGACCATAGACAAAGATCATATAGACCAACCACATGGTTCCACTGATATCAAACATGGAGGTGGTGTTGGAAATGCCCAGCAGATACCAGGGCACCTCATTGCCGCTGAGGAAATAACTGCCCATGTTGGCCGAGGCTCTCCTGGAGAGAAAAAATCCGGAAACGACCACAAGCACCAGATAACCGAGGATGATCCAGAGATCGAGTGTGTGCATAACGCGACTCCACAGTTGAGACGGTCCGGTTCAGATCTTATTGAGGTGAGAAATTGATTTCGACAAATTCGGTCAAATCTGAATGTAGAATGGCGTCCAGTTCGGCAAAAGACGTTTGTCGAGTTTCGGCAAACAGAAATCCAAAAACAGGATACTGGTTATAATCGACCGGTCGGAATTCAAGCGGGCGATCAAAGCGGGACAACAGCTTATCGGCCAGAAACCTTTGAATCTCTGAGGAGGAATAACCGGTAGAGTTGTCCAGGACAATGATGCTGAACACGCTGTCCGATTTTGTCGCCCAAAGGGCGTCCCAATCGGGTTTCAGGTTATTGAAAAAAGCTTCATAAGGATTGAATCCCAGAGCCATTGCGGTTAAATCTGCTGTGGTACACCAGCCGCCAAAACGCAATGGATTGATCTCGATGGGCCGGATACGGCCTTGATTATCGATCCTCACCTCTCCATGCAATGGAAAACAACACAGCCCCGCCAGACGTCCAAGCGTTTTGAGAAACGATGTCAAGGGATCGAGGAGAGGCTCGATGATGTCCCGGGAGGTGGTGTAGACACGGTCGCTGACATCCTCGCCCGAAGAAAAGAGGTGTTTGAAAATGCCCAGAATGACAGGCTCTCCCTGTTCATCAAAATACGCATCAAAGGCGTACTCGTCTCCGCTGATATAGTCTTCCAGAATGAATGTACTCGCGTCCAGAACCTGACGCGGATAGAACCCCTGAATCGTTTCCAGATCTCCACGGATTCGATCGATGACACCCGGCCACCGGGTGCTATCGGCGACAGGATAGACCCCCAAGCTGAAAAATCCCACCGCAGGCTTGACAACAAACGGAGGTGCAAAGGATTCCACATCCAGAGACTCCAACTGCTCTGCCGGTACGGCCTGGTATTTGAAACCGGGATACATGGAAGCTGTCAGTTGACGGAACTGAAGTTTATCTTTAAACAACTGAACTTTTTCAGGCAGATCGGTGTGATCGAGATGGCGGGCAATCCAGTCCAGAGAGTTTTCAGACACGGTATAGAGTTTCAGAGGATCGGCAGTCGTGAGGATCGCCAACGCATCAGAAGATTCAAGAGAATGAATCGCCCCTTTCGCATAGAGAGAACCGTTTTGGCTGGTATCAAGAGCCGGAAAGGCATTCTTTTGAATGGTTGACACCAAGAGATCGGAAACATAAGGCTTGTCAAGAAGAATCATGAGCGGGGTCCTGGCATATGGAACAAACGTGTCAAAAAAAGCTGCTAAAACAATATCTGACAAGATAGAGTAAAAAGCGGAGAGAGTAAAGCAAAAAGTCCCCCCTTGATACCATCAGAGCTCCACAAGATTATCAAAGAGAGCTAAACAAGCAGGTCATGGCTTGTCATAGCTACTCTAAACCCGGACCTATGGAAACAGACCTCAAACTCCGGGTTCCCATTCCCTATTCGAGTGTCACATGGATAACCAGGGCCCTCAAATACTTTTAACGATCATCTATCGCCCTCAGTGCCCCAAAATTCCCCAAAGCACATGCCAGACCAGGTCCGTGCCCAGGTGTACCCCTACCGCAGCGAGAAAGCCATATCGTTGCCAATACCAGATGGCCAACAGTGTGAGACTGCCATTCAGCACGACCAATTCGGTCAATAACAGAGGAGGAAAGGCGGCAAGAGTGGAAATATCCAGTAAAAACGCTACAGAGGGGATATGAGCGACAGAGAACACCAGAGAGGATAAAATGGCGGCCATCCAGATCATCATGCGTCGCCCGCGTCCTTTCAGCAGGACGGAAGACACCAACCACACCCAAAACGACACGAAAAAGAGTCGAAAAAAGATCTCTTCACCGGTGGCAGCGGTCACAGAGGCCACCAGCGAAGTGGGAAAGGGTGCGTGGGGTAGCTGTCCATATACATGGTTCTGACTGATCAAAACATCGAGCCCGATAAAGACACTCCCGAGGCCGGCGCCAGCCAGCATGGATCGGGTAGCGACTCTGCCATAGGATAGAGATCCCGGCGGCGTGAGCGGCAACCGGACACGGTCGGCCAGGTAAACACCCAGAATACCCAATGTGCCATAAATCAATAACAGGACACCGGCGATGGCAACCGGAAAGAGAGTGGCATCCTCAGGTCCGGGTTGAGAGGGAATTCCAGTGGCGAGCTCTCCCTGTGGCAGCAGTACCGACAGCCCGGAAAGGCATGCAAATACCAGAACCAGCACCATGACCAGCCCATAGTCTGCTGGAATTTTCTTCAGATCGAGCATGACACCTCCACCGTTTGATCGCTGCTCTCCGTTTCCGAACAATCTGTAAGACAAGCGACAGGTTCAACTCGTTTGACAAGTGAACAAGATCCGCATTTTTCCGCATTTATTCAAGTCAAATCGGATGGTATCGAGTTTAAATTTCTCTTGTCCGGAATCCCGTTGGGTTGTATACTGGAACAGGACACCTGTGGAATTCCATCGATGAGGGTTATCATGCGGTGTAAGAAAGTAGTGTCGGTGGTTGCAGGCATCACTTCCGTCATCGTGCTATTCCTTTGTCCGGCCAGCGGCACGGTGTGGGGACCGGGTACTGCGCTGGAAAACGTGGCCATACACCCCGTGATTCCCAAAGGTCAACACACCACACGGCCTCACAGGCCATTGGCCTGTGAGGTCGTGTGGTGCCGTCGCGGTTTGTGGCGATACGCTCTGGATGGGCGCCGGCGCACGTCTGGAGATGTTTTCTCTATCCGATACCGGACCATCATCTTCACCGGTGCAGGAACACCGCTGCCTGTTAAAAAACAAAAAAATGTTTGAATTCGGTGGGTGAGTTTAATCAGAAACGGAGGTACAAGGATGCGGCTACGATGGAGTATTCTGATGGGTTGGTTTTTTCTCACTTTTCCGGGCGCTGCAGATGCCGCGACGGTACAGGCGGTCGTGTTCGATAGCACACTCGGGCGGGTGGTGGATTCCACAGAAAATACCCGATATAACCTTTTTGGTGGTATCAAAGGATTCGAAAGTGCCCGACTGTACCGACTCGATCTGAACGATTACTCCCTGCATCTCCTGCGAAACCGGAATTCGCACGCAGACATCCTGATTCTCGATTGGACCAGCCAAAGAGCGCGCGACTTTGTACAGAGTCTGAAAAGCCGGATTCAAAGCGTCGCCTCAACGGGAAAATGGCCCGAAGCTGCGCTCATATCTGTGGACAGTGCGCAATGGTGCGACGACACCGGACCTCTTGAACTCATCCTGGATGATGGCAACCGACTCCGCGGGACTCTCCATCGGGTTGAGAAGGATACACTGGTATTCGAGACAACAGGAGGCATCACGGTACCAATTCCGGACAGGCAGGTCAGGGATGTGGTCTACAGGACAATCGTTCGACAATCGGGATCATTCTATCGCAATGATCCCTCACCCACGCGACTCTTTTTCGCACCCACAGCGCGCAATCCACGGGCCGGTGGCGGTGTTTTTGCCGACTATTATGTCTTTTTCCCCACCCTCACCGTTGGAATTTTCAATTCATTCTCACTGTCCGGAGGGATATCAATTATTCCGGGTGCGTCAGATCAATTGATCTACGGTTCCCCAAAGGTTACTGCTCAAATCACTCCCACCCTTTCCGCCGGAGCCGGCATGTTGTATATGGGAATACCCGATGATGACGATGATGTGACACTGGGATATCTGGTCACCACCATTGGCAGTACGGTTCGCGCCCTCACATTGGGTGCCGGCTGGGTGATGCAGAGCAATGAAGACAATCGTCCGGGGTGGCTGATTGGAGGGGAACTACAGGTCTCCAACAGTCTCAAAGTGATCAGTGAAAACTGGTTTGTGGTCGGCGAGGGCAGTGAGGCCGTCTTTTCCGGAGGGGTACGGTTTTTTGGAGATCATCTGGCCGCTGATTTCGGTCTGTTTACCACATCAGCGGCCTGGGACAATGGTGGCTGGCCCTTTCTGCCATGGGTGGATTTTTCCGTAACGTTCGGCCACTAGAGGGCCTGAATGATTATTCTGACACCCGTTTACCCTGTGAGCGTTCGTACCAGAGAACGATCTCTTCGCCCAGACCGATTCCAAGACCGATGAGAAATCCGATGGGCATGTTGGTAAAAAGATAACGGGGCAGATGCGGTGCGCCGAACAAAAAACCATGAAACGCTGTCGCGGCCATGTAAAACACACCGGCAAGACCTGCCACCACAAGCGAACGGAGTAATGGAAGAGAGGGCAAACGGGCATCGATCCATCGTGCATATACCAAAACTCCGGCTATCAGGGCTGCGGAATAGATCAACAGAGGAACCACCCGTATACTGACGATAAACCGTGTAAGAACCGCAAACACGAACAGGACGATGATCGCAGAAAATACCGCGTCTTTGATTCGACCCAACCGACCAAATCCCAATGCCAGGGATCCTGCCAGTCCCAATACAGCGATGTAGACAGGCGGATGACCGAGGCTGGTTATTCGGTCCACGCCAAAAAGCAGCAATGCCAACCCCATACACACCAGCGTTCCTGCCAGCGTCATGATGACAATCGATCGTGTGAGCATTTGTCTCACCTCTGTATTATAGATGAAAATCCGGTAGGGAATGTTATGTGTATATGCCCGATCAGGAACGGGTGGGTTTGTACATCGGGACATAATCCGCATACATTCACTAAAAAAACAGTTTGGCATCATCCGTAAACCCCGGCCAGGCCCCCTGATCCTGGGGG